>NZ_FRBE01000010.1 GCF_900142535.1 Fibrobacter sp. UWEL | reverse complement strand
GCTTGGCCGCGACTCTCGCCTTCTAAGTAATTGACTTCCTTGAATTTCTTCTAAGGTCCGTCACTAAGCACATCTCCGATTCCTTCAAACTGCTCGGCTGTTTCTCGAACTGCCGTTCCGACCGGTCTAGCTTTCGTTTCTTTCGTTTCGGCTCTCTCGTTCGGAGGTGAGGCCAATTATAGAATTTTCGGGAGGAATGTCAAGGGAAATTCTCAAAAAAAATTCACTTTTTTTCACTTTTTTCGCTAGCAACGAAATCTACCCACACTTCAGCACAGCTTATTCACATTCTATCCACAACTTTCTTTCTATGCCTGGCGATAATTTCCGCCGATGGCCCGATTTTTTCCCGAAACTTTTTCAAAAATCCTTGCGGATTTCCCTCTGCGGGGTCAAAAATTCTGAAAAAAGACCTCCTGACAGGCCCAAAAGCCTAGCTGCGAGTCTTGTTGATGCGATTATTCACCCGAAAAGCGGTAATGCAACCGTCTTCCCCGTCAAAAACACAGCAAATGGGGAGTTGCTTTTCTACGTGGGACTTTAACGCAGGGCTTGCGCCGATCAGCTCATAGTGAGGCACGTCCTCCTTTCGAAGCAGATAGCGGCCGTGGTTAGTGCGTACTCGCTTGCCGTATTTTTGACAAAGTAACACCAGCCGTTTGTCAATCTGGCGCTGGGCAAGTCGTTTCATTGCGTGTTCGGTAAAGTATTCCATTCGTTCCTCCTGATGGTCATTGCTTTATACCTCTTTATCGGTACATTTGAGCCATTGTGTAAACCACTTTTCAGAATTATTTCATATTTTCCCTATATGCTGAAAAGAATTTTGAAGACCATCGGGAAGGCAAACATCTCTAGAGCGGATTACAATTCAATCCGCGACAAGATTACCATGACGAACTACCGATCCCTGCGGGTCTACACCCTCATCGCAACGGTGTTTTTCGCAATTGCCTTAGTGGTCGCCTTGATCACTGGCGTTGACACCATGCGTCCCAAGGTTTACGCCTACGGACTAGGCACAATTCTTAGCGCAGCAGCATTTGCAATTACCTTAAAGACTGGCGACAAGAACCATCGCGTCATTCTCTGGATGGAGATTTTATTCATCTTCAATCTCTTCATCTTCGGCCTTAACCTGGCCTTGTTCATCGCGCCGCAGCAGCTGACCATATCCCTTATTGTCCTGTACATGATTGTGCCCCAGCTTTTTGTGGGGCGACCCATCCGGATACAGATTCCCGTATTGATTACCGATGTAGCGTTCATCGTGGGAGCAACGCTTGTGAAGCCTGCCGACATTCTCCCCCTAGAAATTGTGGACTGCATCGCATACAGTACCATCGGCTTGTTTATCGGATACTACACCTGCCGTTCTAGACTGAAGGGACTTTTGTTCGAAAAGAAAGTGTCCGAACTGAGCGGTCACGAACAACTTATCGAATACCTGAAATCCATGGGCAACATCTATGTGTCCCTGCACTACATTGACTTAAGTAATGGAACTTTCGCAAAGATTAAATCTGCTGATTTTATTGACGAAAGCCTGAAAGACCGCTACGAGAACTATAGCGAGCAAGTAAAAACAGTCATAACGGCAACCACCCAATCAAATTACTTGGAAGAGACGCTGGAATTCGTTGAATACTCCACTCTCCAGGAAAGAATGCGAGGCAAGCACACCCTTACCCACGAGTTCATGGGAAAGCATGTGGGCTGGTGCCGCGCCCGTTTTATCGCAGTGGGAGACGTCACTCCGAATTCCGTTCCTCGTTACGTTCTGTTCGCAGTGGAAAACATTGATGACCAGAAGAGTCGTGAAAGCAACTTGATTACACAGGCGGAAACGGAAACCATGACAGGCCTTCTGAACCGCCAGGCAGGCATTAGAAAAATCAAGCAGTGCCTTAAGGAAGAGAAGTACGGAATGCTCTGTATGTTCGACGTGGACAAGTTCAAGCAGGTGAACGACAACTACGGACACCGGGCGGGCGACGAAGTGATCATGGCAGTAGCGAACTCCATGCAGAAAGCCTTCCGCGGAGCAGACATTCTACTTCGACTAGGCGGTGACGAATTCGTAGTTTACGTATACGGCATCGTGAACGAGGAAATGGGCTCCCAGTTGATTTCCAGATTCTTCGACATCTTGAGCAAGGTGAAAATCGCCGAGATTCCCGACTACAGTATTTCCCTAAGCCTGGGTGCAGCGTTCTACCGCGGGGAAGAAAACCTGGACTTCGACGCCCTGTACCATAGGGCAGACTCCTGCACCTACGAGAGCAAGAAGATTGAAGGCAAGGCCTTCACCTTCTGGCGTTAATTGCTCATGAACCGATTTTACTTACGTCCCTGATCTCTCAAGCGGAAAAGAACGCAGGCGATATCTACAGGACGGGGCAGGCTCATTTCGCGACTTAAGCCCTGAGGCAAGTTGCGGAAACCCACATTCATGATCTTTTCGTTAATGTTGCGGATGGATTCCACAATGGACGTATCCTGAGCGGAGTCGCCATTGCTGATAGCATTCTGGCAAAGATTTAGCAGGATGAAACCAGCCCCCAGGCGCTGCTGACGGTCGGACATGGTCACCAGGCGGCTTGTATCCGAGACCAAAAAACCGATCTGGATCAGGTAATCACCGGACAGTTTCACCTTCACCTGACGTTCCACCGCGGAAGTGGGACGCACGCTATTTTGCAGGGGCTTGATATATTCGCCGAACGTGCGGGAAACAGGAGCCTTGAAGGGCGGCAGCGCCCCATTCTCGGAAGGCCGGCTTAAGGTTGGTAAGCCTGCCGAACCAGCTACGTATTCCGCCTTGTAATTGGCCATGACAATTATGTTGTCCGCAAGTTCCAGATAGTCACCGCAGGCGCCAGCCACGAGAATAAAGCTACGAATTGCGACGAGATTCCTCGACTCCGCTTCGCTGCGCTCGGAATGACATTCTCCATAGCAAATTTCGCGGATGCGGTCAGTCAGCGGGATCAGCGGTTCGCGGTCATCCCCAAGAAGTTTACGGACGCGAACGTCACGAATAAGGAAGTTCACTGCGGAAGAGTCTTCGTCAATGAGGAACGTGGAAGACCCCGCCTCCATAGCTTCCAGCAAGTTGGCCGCCTCGCTGGTAGAACCGGAGGCGCTGGCAGTTGTAAAGTCCTTGGTGGAGATGCCGCCGGGAAGGTCCCTGACAAATTGGGATAAGTCCGTACCGCGAACGCTGCGGCCATCTTCAACACCCACTCGAAGGGCACTTTCATCAATCACGATTCCTTCACGTCCGTCTCCCGGAATATGAGGGTAGACAGCGCGGGTCAATGCCTGAAGCAGGGTGGACTTGCCGTGGAATGCACCGCCGGTAATGACTGTAATTCCCTTAGGAATACCCATGCCACGAATATCTCGACCGTTCACATTCAGGGTGACCGCCAATTCAGCGGGAGAAGCAAACGGGATTGCCCCTTCCATCGGTTCCTGAGAAATTCCGGAGGCTCTGGGAAGTACCGCCCCATCGGGAACAAAGGCGCAAAGACCCCGACGGTCCAGTTCCTCGAGAATCACTTTACGATCCGCAAGAACGTTATAGTGAGCCATCAGTTCCGGCTTCACACCGCCTTCACAGCGGGAACCGTCATTATAGAGACTTGCAGAAACCAAATCCGGAAGGACCATGGTCAGGATTTCTGCCGCGGACTCGGACTGGATCTTACGTCCTTCGCCGGGAAGTTTCACCTGGAGGCAGGCTCGCAGCTCCCCATTGTCAATCCAGAGGGAATTTCGCACCAGCATTTCAGGTCCAGCCACGTCAAAGACGACGGCAGCATCCTTATCGGGATATCTTTCCTTCACCACCGCACTCATACGGCGCAATAAAAAATCAGACAGAGCCAGGCGACGTTCAAAAGTACTGCCCCATTCAGAGGGGTACCCCAGCATCTGGAGACTTGCCTTTATCAAGATTCGGGAGGCAGGGGCAAAGGGATCCCCCTGTACGTGGAGAAATTCCAGGGAGAAATCTCCGAAATCCCAGGGTTTTTCCGCCAAGGACTTGTACAGACCGTAGTTTTTGCCATTTAAAGTGCGAATTTTTTGATAAAGTGCTTTCATATTCCCAAAAATAACATTTGAAAGGTCCATTATTAACAAACATTTTTCATAAATCGGGGCTCATATTTTTAAAATCTTTATATTTTTAACGAGCAAGTTAATTGATAGGAGTTCTCTTATATGAAGAAGCTTTACATTTTCGCCCTTATGGTGGCATTCCTCTCCATCAACGCCTTCGCAACTGAATGCGACGGCGATGAACCTCCTGCCCGCAACAAGCCCGCAGTGGTCAACATCATTACCGAACCTCCTAACAGTGACGTGTTCCTGGGTGGCGAACCTCTCGGTAAGAGCCCCATTGTAAACCTGAACGTTAAGTCCGGCCGTCAGACTCTCGTGGTCATCGACCAGGGTTACGAACTGGTGAACAAGCGCGTGAACATTTGGCCGGGCAAGGACAAGTGCAACGACTTCAACTTCGGCACCAAGATTCCTAAGGGTCACATCAAGATCACTACCGTTCCGGGCAAGTGCAACGTCTACATCGATGGCGATCTGGCAGACAAGACCGATGGCGCTCCGCTGACCGTCCACAACCTGGAAGCTGGTGACCACCTGGTTCGTGCAGAATGCAACAACCGCAAGGCTGCAGAAGAACTGGTGACCGTGAAGGGTGAAGAAACCATCAACGTCACTATCGACACTTCCAAGAAGAAGAAGAAGTAATTCTCTCTTGTAAATGCTTAGAGTTTTCCCCGGTATTCCTACCGGGGATTTTTTTGTATCCTCAGAATAAATTATATTCTACCCCGTATATAAAAGGGAGAATCTATGAAACGCATCGTATTACTCTTGTCCAGCCTGTTGCTGCTTTGTTCCTGCGCCAATAAGGCCATGACTCGATACGAGACCCTGGCACCCGTTATGGAAAAGAAGGGATTTTCTGGTACCATCAAGGAAATCGACAAGAAGAAGGATGACCTCTACGGGGAAAAGAGCGCCTACCTTTATCACTTTGACCTGGGTACTCTCTATCATTATAACGGCGAGTACGAAAAGAGCAGCATGCACCTGGAACAGGCCGAACAGATTTACGATGATCTGTACACCCGTTCCGTCACAAACGAAGCTGCCGCCGTGGTAACCAACGACAATGTTCGCCCCTACCGCGCACGTCCCTTTGAAATCATTGTCATGCACCAGCTGCAGATCATGAATTACCTGGCCATGAAGAATGTGGACGACGCCCTGGTGGAAGTGAAGCGCGCCCAGATTGCCCTGGATGCCCTTTACCAGAAGGATAAGGACAAGGTGAACGACAACGGATTCCTCCGCTATCTCTGCGGAATTGTATATGAAATGGCCGGCGAAGATGACGATGCCGCCATTGCCTACATCAAGGCAGCCAAGGCCTTCAAGGAAGGCAACATCGACATGCCCAAGGAAGTGTGGGAATTCATCTGCGAAAGCCTGACCCGAATGGATCGCGTATCCGACTTGAACGCCCTGGGCTACAAGCCTGTGGAATCTACCCCCAAGGCAGATGACGTAAGAAAGCTGGGACAGGAAATCGTGCTGGTAGGCTATGCGGGTCACAGCCCCATTCTGGGCGAACTCTACATGTCCGGTACCTTCATTAGCGGCGGCTCCATGCACTTGAATTACAAGGACGCAAAGACCGGTAACATCAGCTCCCTCACCCTGGTGGCCCCCATTGTTCCTAACGCCGGTAGCGAAACCTTCCACATTGGCTTTGCCCTGCCCGAAAAGAAGCCCCTGAAGCAGGTCACCCATCACTTCTTTGCCAAATTAGACAACAGCCTGAAGGTCATGCCCGAAAGAGTGATGAACGTGGACAACGAACTGACCAAGAATATCGAGGAAGAAACTCCGGTAACTATCGGACGTACTGCCCTGCGAGTGGTGGTAAGAACCATCGCCGCCCAGGCGACCAAGAAGGCAACCCAGACAGGAAACGGACTTTTCGACCTGGTGAAGAACATTGGCGTGGACGTGGCCCAGAGCCAGTTGGAACAGGCGGACCTGCGAGTAGGACTTTTCATGCCTAACTACATCTACGTGGCACGTATCCCGGTGGAAGCGGGAACCCACACCTTGAATGTAAAGGCTATCAATAAGGACAATCAGCCCGTGGATGACTTCAACTTCAACAGCATCAACGTGGCCAAGGGACAGAAAAGATTCCTTTTTGTGCCTTCCATACGGTAATTTTGGGATCTTCGGGAATTTTAGACGTCCGTTTTTCCAATTTTTAATGTAATTTCAAGTCAAAACGTTTTTAAGGAGTACTTCCATGAAGTTTAAAGTATTTGCTGCTGCAGCTGCTCTGCTCGCAAGCCAGTCCTTCGCTATTTTGGGCGTCGGTGCTCATTATGCCCCCGGTTTTGGAACCAAGATGTCCGGCATGGATAAGCCTGCCGCAGTAACCGATGACGGAACCATCCTCGTAAAGCATGAAGGCTTCAAGGGCATCATGCAGGGTGTGGGTTTCAAGGCATGGATCGACATCCTCCCCATTATCGACGTCGAAGCAACTTTCAACATCCAGTTCGGCTCCTATGACGCAAGCCTCTACGTTCTCCAGGACAAGGAAGCCCTGTCCAAGATCCTTTCCGAAGGTGGCGAAGTAGATCCCAGCAATATTGACCTTTACAAGGAAATCCCCCTGAAGGTGGAACTGGGTGGCGTACCCTCCTGGGCAGAAGCTAACCCCAAGTTCTTCCACATGAACGGTGACTTGACCATCACCTACCCCATTACTTTCATTCCTATCATCCGCCCCTACATCGGCGGTGGTGTTACTTATAACCTGAACACCTTCATCCTGAACCAGAGCTTCACCTACAGTGTCGTGAATGGTATTTATGGTGCAGTCCTCCAGAGCATGAAGGACGAAATGGCTGAAGCCGCTTCCGAAGCTCTGAACGATCCGTCCAAGGCAGCCGACCTGGCAGCACAGATGGACCCGGCCCAGATGGCAGACCGTCTCGCCTCCCGCATTCAGGATCAGGCCGTGGATAAGATCAAGGAAGCAGCCCTGGAAGAAGGCCTGAAGACCAGCATCGGTGGCCACGTCATGCTGGGCGTTCGTGCCAAGCTCCCCATCATCCCCATTGCAGCTTACGCTAACTTCAAGTACTACTTCGGCGGTGACTATCCCACCGAAATTGACGCTGGCAACATGACTGCAGAAGTCGGTGTGGGCTTCGCTCTCTAATAGATTTAAAGATTAACTAGGTGTAAAATGACTCAGAATACCAGCAGTACCAACATCCTTATCATCGAAGATGAAATTGCAATCGCAGAAGGCCTCGTAGACCTTTGCGAATTAAACGGCTACCGTGTAAAGCACGTCATTAACGGCGAAGACGGCCTTGCCGAAGCTCTGTCCGGCCAGTACGGCCTGGTCCTTCTGGACCTGATGCTTCCCGGCATGGACGGTTTCACTGTCTGCGACAAGATTCGCGAACAGGACAGAAGCCTGCCGATCATCATCCTCTCCGCCAAGAACGCTGACGAAGACATCATCAACGGTCTGAAGTTCGGCGCCGATGACTACATCCCCAAGCCGTTCTCCGTTCCCATGCTCCTGGCCCGTATCGAAGCAGTGCTCCGCCGTAGCCGTCAGTCCATGGAAAACGAAGGCAAGCTGGTTGCTGGTAACCTGAAGGTCAACTTCCGCGAATACACTGGTACCCGCGGTGACGAAGAACTGGCATTTACCCGTAAGGAAATTGAAATCCTCGAATACCTGTGGAACAATCGCGACCACGCCGTTCCTCGTTCCGAACTCCTCCGCAAGGTCTGGGGTTACGAAAACGCAGAATCCGTGGACACCCGTACTGTGGACATCCACATTACCAAGCTCCGCAAGAAAATCGAAGACGATCCTTCTCACCCGAAGCTTCTGGTCACCTTCCGCGGCGAAGGCTACCAGATGCGCTCTGCACCTGAATGCGAACGCTAAACGTATCTGAAATTCTCTCTTACTTAAAGAAACACCAGGCGATTGTCAAAGACCGCCTGGTGTTTGTTTCCATTTTTCTAGTTATTGGCGTCCCGCTGAGCATTCTTTTTGTGCATACCTACCAGCAGTCTTCTGCTCTTGCGGAAAAGACCCAGCTGTACTCGGCAAACAACGCTTACCAGGCACTGTCCGACGATCTTACCCAGGATTTCAACGGAGAGAACAACCGTTCCTATAAGGTTTACGGCATCCTGAACTCAACACCTGTGATCGGCGGTTACAGCCCCCAGATTTCAGAATCCTTCTTCTTCCCGGATTCCGCGGGTCCTTACTGCTCCTTCGATGTAGAAAACAACCACTGCCGTAAAGGTCTAGTGGGACATTTCCAGATTGACCAAAGCAACACCCTTCTCACGCCGTTCTATCCCGACACCAACGCCATCGTGGGCAAGATGGTATGGGATTACTACGCTTTCGAAGATGAAAAGCAGAGACGTTCCATCAGGGATTTGATCAAGCAGCTTGTGGACACTCTTGAGATCCGTAACGAAATCGTGAGTCAGGAATCCTTCCAGGTGGTGGACTCTACGAAAGTGGCGGAAGCTCCCATTATCGACCAGCTGTGGGACAAGAATTCCAACATCAACATCCGCCGTACGGAAATTACTTCCGAAGACGAAGCCTTGACCTACTTCGTCGAAACAGCCAAGATGGACAGCGCCAACATGGGACGCATGCAGTTATCCATCGGTAATGACTTGAGCGTGGTTACTTCCCTATTCCAGGCTAAGTATTCCAGAGGCTACATCGTCTTCTATCGAGACATTGGCTTTGGCGCACTTTCCATGGTGCAAGGTTTTGTGGTCAATCAAAATACTTACCTAAACTACCGGCTGCTTAGTCTGCCCCGGGAAATTGCAAATCCGGATTACGCCGTGGAACTGGCCCTGGACGGCAAGGTGGAGAACACTCGTGGTCGCAAGAAGTTCAACAGCAGGCTGATCTTCGAGAAGAGTCTTTCCGCACCGTTTGAACAGCTTACCTTCCGAGTTTATTCCAACAGCGGTCAGCAGCTGGCCGGATACACCATCCTGCTGACAGGCACCATCCTGCTGATTATCATCGCCATCTGTCTGATTACCATTTACAGGTTTACCCGCAGTAAGGTGGATCTTGCCACCAAGCGTCAGGACTTCGTCTCCGCCATCACTCACGAACTGAAGACTCCTCTGGCAGCCATCAAGATGTATGCGGAACTCCTGCAAAATTCCTGGGTGGCAAACGAGGAAAAGAAGCAGCGCTACTACAACCAGATTGCAAGTGAAGCCGACCGCCTTTCCCGCCTGATCCAGAACGTGCTTAATTTGTCCAAACTGGATGGAAACCGCTGGAATGTGCAGCTGCGCATGGAACGCCCCAAGGCAGTCATTGACGACTTCTTGGCCACCTACAGCAAGAACGTGGAAAAGCAGGGCTTTGAGCTGACGGTCTCCACCGACATGGAAGCGGACAACATCCACCTGCTCATTGACCGTGACGCCATCATGCAGATCCTCATGAACCTGGTGGATAACTCCCTGAAGTTCAGCAAGAAGTCCGACTACAAGATGATCAGCATTGAACTTGCCATCAAGGGTACGGACATGTACATGGCTGTTCGCGACTACGGCCCAGGTATTCCTCCCTCCGAAATGAAGAAGGTGTTCCAGGAGTTCTACCGCGTGGAAAATGAAATGACCCGACAGACAAGCGGAACGGGTATCGGCCTATCCATGGTGAAAAAGCTTTGCACTTTATGTAATATGAAGATTGAAGTGGAAAACGCAAACCCTGGCTTAAGGACAAAAATTCATTTCCCCCCGCTGGAGCTGTAATTCAGTATGAATAAAAATCATATTTGCAACATTCGCAAGAATTGCAAATATGTATTTTTAGAGTAAGGGCAAGCTTTAAAAACCCAGCAACCATAAAAGGGATGCTATTATGACACAAGAAGATATTCTGCAGAATCCGACTGAATATGATCTTTCTATCGAAACTGTAGGCGTGGGAACCTTGAAGTCCCCTCTGAAGGGCCTACAGTACGTTTCCGACAGTGAACAGGTAAGCCTGACGACTGACGTGAAGCGCATCAAGCATTTCTACGAAACAGGCACTCCGGTGCCCAGCCTGGAAGCTGCTGGCCCCCGCGAAACCATTTTCCACGACCCGGCATGGACCCGCGCTGGCATCATTACTTGCGGCGGCCTCTGCCCCGGCCTGAATAGCGTGATCAAGGGCCTTGTTCAGACCCTGTGGTTTGACTACGGCGTTCGCAACATCTTTGGTATTCCCTATGGCTACCGCGGTCTCAATCCCAAGTATGGCTACTCTCCCAAGGTCCTGAATCCGGACGTTGTGGACGCCATCCAGGAAGACGGCGGCACCATTCTCGGCAGCTCCCGCGGTGAACAGGATCCGGCCATCATGGTGGACACCCTGATGCGTCTGAACATCAACATTCTGTTCTGCATCGGCGGTGACGGTACCCTCCGCGGCGCTCACGCCATTGCCGAAGAAGTGAAGAAGCGCAAGCAGCCCATTTCCATCATCGGTATTCCCAAGACCATCGACAACGACTTGAACCTCATTGACAGAACCTTCGGTTTCGAAACCGCAGTTCTCAGTGCAACAGACGTGATCACCTGCGCCCATAACGAAGCAAACGGTGCATTCAACGGTCTTGGCCTGGTGAAGCTCATGGGTCGCGACTCCGGCTTTATTGCTGCCTACGCAGCTCTTGCTACTACCGTGGTGAACATCTGCCTGGTTCCCGAAGTTCCCTTTACTCTGGAAGGCCTCTGCAAGGCTCTGGAAAGCCGCTACGACAACGGCAAGACTCACGCCGTGATCGCAGTTGCCGAAGGCGCCGGCCAGGAACTGTTCCTAGACCAGCCGGAACGTAAGGATGCTAGCGGTAACGTCCTGAAGAACGATATTGGTGAATTCCTGACCCGCAAGATCAAGGAACACTTCAACAAGGTGGGCAAGGAAATCAACATCAAGTACTTTGACCCCAGCTACATGGTTCGTAGCACCCCGGCCAAGGGTACCGACGCTATTTTCTGTTTCCAGCTGGCTGAAGCCGCCGTACACGCAGGTATGGCCGGTAAGACCGACATGGTGGTGGGCAGCATGAACAATGCCTTCTCCCACGTACCTATCGAATACGCCGTCAACGAACGTAAGAAGATCAACCCCAACGGAAACCTGTGGCACGCTGTGCTGGGCATGACCCGCCAGCAGGACTACTTCTCCGGTAAGGGCAAGGGTCACAAGTAACTCTACATAAATATTGCCAGGAGGGCGGGACGTAAAGCCCCCGTTCCTCTTTGTACCTTTTTGTTTATTGATTTATGCTGAAGAAAGAAGAAAAAGTTTTGATTCGCACTGCGCTCATGGAATATCGTTATTTATTATTTAAGACCTACCACGGCACCGACGAGGAAAAAGCTCGTATTGCCCAACTGAACAAACTGTTGCAAACCTGGAAAGTCTAGAATTAAGTTCGATACATGAGAGCTATTAGCGTCATACTGTTTCTTCTCCTGGCAGGAGTTGCCTTCGCAAACGAAGATCTTCGTGTTGCAGATTCCTGCTATGCGGCCCGTGCGGAACGCGCCAACGGGGACAAGGCAGACAAGAAAAACGCTCACCTGATGACAGAAAAGTACAAGGCAGCCATGGCCGATGCCTCCGTAGAGGAAAAGGCCACCGAAGGTTACGTCAAGAGTCTTTTCTTTACCATCCGTTTCGTAAACATCGACAAGAGCAAGCGCATGAAAACGCTGGACTCCATGAAGATCGATTGCGAGAACGCCTACAGGAAGTTCCCTAAGAACAAGGAAATCGCGCACGTCTACACCTCCATCCTTTCCATTTGGGGAAACGAACGTGGAGCCATGACCTCCGTGAAGGAAGGTGTGGCCAAGACGGTTCGCGATGTAGCCACTTCCGTCGAAGACTGGCAGGTACTGGGTCGCGCCCACTTTGTGTTGCCCTACGTCCCCATCATTCTTTCATGGCCGGACAAGAAGGAAGCGGACAAGTACTTGACCATGGCCATGAAGAAGGATCCCAAGGATTTGTACAACTATTTCTTCCTGGCGGAACTGCGTTTCGATCAGAAGCGCTATGCCGACGCCCTGGACCTCATTGAAAGAGGTCTAGCCCGCGGAGTACGCACCAACTTTTTCCTGGAAGACAAGCGCGGCCGTTGGCACCTGAAGGAACTGCAGAAAAAAATCAACGCAAAACTTGATAAGAAGTAAAAAAATATGAACTACAAGAAACGCGACCTCAATGGGGTCGCGCGTCTTTTATTTATTCTTTTGAACAGACAACTGTCTGCAAAGTATCGGATATTTCGAATCGAAGAGTCTCACCAACTTTGGTATATGACTCCACCAAGCGAATGTCGTTTTCAATCCATTCTTTCAAAGGATAGATAAAACACCTATCCTCAGTTCCAACAAACCGCAAGATAACTTGACTAGAATCAGATAAATCGTCCATAATCGCAACAACATTCGTAAGAGAACTCGGAAGATTTATGGAATCCTTCGCCATAATTTCATGAGAACGTTGCAAGCCATCATCATTCCATTTTTCAATGACAACAGTACTTTGGGTTGAATTGACATAATTGAAATAGGTCAAATCGCCAAAATCATCGGTTTCTCCACAAGCAACGAGGAGCAGCGACAAAACGGACGACAAAAATAAGAGATGCATCAAGGATGCCGCACCAAGGCAAAATATATGTTTCAACGGATCCTCCTAACGGACCAATATACTTTGTATAAACTATCTCATACAAGTTATCTAGCAATATAAAAAAAAAGACCAAATGTCAATATAGAATGAAAATACCTTTATAAAAAAGCAAAAGCGTCCGAGTAAAACCGGACGCTTTATTCTTTAATGTAATACTATGTATTACTGTGCTTGAACTGCAGTCAGGGCGATGGTATAGACGATGTCTTCCACCAAGGCGCCACGGGACAGGTCGTTCACGGGCTTTGCGAGGCCCTTTTAAACATGGCATGAACAAAAACCATCGTCTTTCCCCAGTCGTCGTTGTACTCGGAAGACATTTCTTTTGTTTCAACCTCTAGAGAAGAATCGCTCGCTGACTTGGTCGAGGTAATCCCGAAATCGGCACAGCAATTTTTGTTCTGTTTAATAAATGTACGGACAGAATCTTCAAGGGAGAGAGTCCTTTCTGATGCAAGAACAGAACATTGTTCGTCCCCATTCCATGCAACACAATAATAGACATCATCTTCAGTCAGATTTTCTAACAAAACTGGAAAATAGACATATTCAGGATCATCCTCAGCACAAGACGAGAGGAAGAAAATTGCCAAAACGCAAATAAACAGTAGTATTTTTTTCATTTTTACTTTGTCCAATAATTGAAAAGATTATTCATAGCATCTTTAGTATAAGATCTTCCATTAACTCCCGAGGGATATTTTTCCATTAAATAATTTTTTAATCCATTCAAACTAGATGAATTAAACACCCCCTTTTCTAGTTCAGTAATTTCAAACCCTTTCACCGCATCACCACTGGACACAACTCCATTTTTCTTTTTATAGTCTTTATCACCATCAATAAGATCTCCGAATATAGCAGTATATGTCTTATCATAATTATTATTCGCTGGCGAGCCATATTTTTTTTGAGTGAAAAAGTCCTCTACCCCCCTTGTATAGGTATTTCTAAACCCACTGGGTAATTTAAAAAAACTCCATAACGACTTCGATGTATTCCAATAATGAGAGGAATGGGCAACCTCATGTATCGTCGTTGAATATATCTGCTTTGACGTTTGTCCATACGCAAGAATACAAATATCCTCCACTCCCAAAGTCCCGTCATAGTTTCCTACGGAAGACTCTCCTCCATCAACAAGATTATCATAGTAATCTTTTTTATTCCTATAATACACCTCAATATCCAAACTCCAATTCGTCGCTGTATTCTGCCTCGGTCGTTTTAGGCCATAATTATCCCCGTACCAATACTGGTATGCGGCAGTCCAAACAACACACCATTTGGCAGTATCTCCTTTAAACGTTTGGTTCCAATCAGAATGCTTGCCATTCTTCTCAACCTCTAAATCTTCTCCGTAGAATGAATGTCCATCTTCAAGCAAAAACTCATCAGAATCAAAATTTGCTTCATAATCAATGTCAAAGCTCCACTTTTCCGGAATCGAGAAATGGCCATTTGCATCAGTATGGGCTTCGCGCCAATAATAGGAATATCCACCCGTTACACGAACACCAACCAAAGGCTGCTCTCCAAGATAATCATCCTGAAATTTCAGCGTTCCACCTAATTTTTTTGCACTGCTGAATAGAGACCACGCAGATTTCGTTTTTTCACCTATCATACTTTCATCGTTAAGGGATTTGAGGCGCTCGGCAAGATTACCAGTCATTTCCAAAGAATTCCATTCAACTTCGTGAAGAGATATTCCTAATTCATCCATCTTGGCAGAAGTTTTCTTTGCAAGTCCCTTCACAGCATTATCGCCCTGCACTTCGTCGGGTTCTACAAGAAAAAGTTCCTTAATAATTTCATATTTAGTTGGTCCAAATTCATAATCTACCGGAACAGTAGCAAAATAAGGAATAATAGAATCGGGCAGCGAGGGATCCTTATAAACGACAGGTTTCTTAATGGGTTTATAGTCCAAAGGATGCTTAAACAATACCAAGGAAGAGTCATACTTTTTTAATTCGTATGCGCCTTTCTTGCCTTCCGAAAGAAATCTTACATACAGATAATTCGGTTCAAAAGATAGTTGACTCGCTTCTGCCGAATCAGTAGCACTACGACTCTTTGTCAAGGCGGTCTTGCGTAGAGCCTCACTCATGTTTTCCACGGAATAAGGATCCTGGGCAGGATTACTGACTATAGTGGAAGAAATTACATTAACAGAAGAGTAACCCTCATCTCCCTCGGAATAGGAAACCTGAGGATTGGACATTTCAGAACAGGCGCAGAGCATCAAAGATGCTGCGCCAAGGCAGAATATATTTTTCAACGGATCCTCCTAACGGACCAATATACTTTGTATAAACTATCTCATACAAGTTATCTAGCAATATAAAAAAAAAAAGACCAAATGTCAATATAGAATGAAAATACCTTTATAAAAAAGAAAAAGCGTCCGAGTAAAACCGGACGCTTTATTCTTTAATGTAATACCATGTATTACTGTGCTTGAACTGCAGTCAGGGCGATGGTATAGACGATGTCTTCCACCAAGGCGCCACGGGACAGGTCGTTCACGGGCTTTGCGAGGCCCTGGAGCATGGGGCCAATAGCGATGGTGCCCTGAGCGGAACGCTGCACAGCCTTATAGCCGATGTTACCGGCAGAAAGATCCGGAAACACAAACACGGTTGCCTTGCCAGCCACAGCGGAACCCGGAGCCTTCAGGGAGCCCACGCTGGGAGTGGTTGCTGCATCGTACTGCAGCGGGCCATCCAGAGCCATGTCGGGGCGAGCAGCCTTAGCGATAGCGGTAGCTTCCTTCACGAGATCTGCGTCGGGACCCTTACCGGAATTGATGGTGCTGTAGGAGAGCATTGCCACGCGGCTGGGAAGTCCGAAAGCCTTTGCGGTATCATCGCACTGGAGGGCGATACCTGCAAGTTCTTCTGCGGTGGGGTTCAGATTAATAGCGCAGTCACCGTACACATAAGTCTGGCCGGGGAGGCACATAAAGAATACGGAGCTCACGGACTTAACGCCAGGAGCGCACTTGATGATCTGAAGAGCCGGGCGGAGAGTGTCTGCGGTAGAGTGGATGGCACCAGAAACGAGACCGTCCACTTCACCCATCTTTAACATCATGGTAGCAAGCATCACGTTGTCCTTAAGGGCTGCGCGGGCCTGTTCTTCGGTCATGCCCTTGGACTTACGGAGTTCCACCAGAGTGGGGACGTACTTTTCGGCAAGAGCATCGGAAGGTTCGATAATTTCGATGTTAGCGGGAAGCTTTACGCCCTTTTCTGCGGCGACGGCTTCGATTTCAGCCTTTGCGCCAATGAGGACGGGAACAGCAATGTTACGTTCTACGGCGATGGCTGCAGCCTGAACGGTACGAGGTTCAGAACCTTCGGGAAGAACGATGCGCTTGACAGCCTTGGAAGCCTTCTGGAGAAGACCTGCGCGGAACATAGCCTGAGAAGTCTTACGTTCGGCGGCGGGTTCCTTCAGGCTCTTGACGAAACAATCTACGCACTTCAGGAGGCGGGTGCAGCAGTAAAGGTCAGCATCTTCGTCCTTGCAGAAGATCTTTGCGTCCAGGGCGGTGGCCAGCTTGTCGTTGTACTTGTAGGCGGCAGCGTCACTCATGTCCTGAGCGCCTTCCACGATGACAACATCCACTGCGTTAAAATCCTGCTTGAGGAAGTCTGCAGCGATCTTTTCCATAAGGACAGCGCTGTTGCCGGACTTTAACATTTCCACGGCAGCGGCGCCATTCACGGACGGCTTGTAGGTTGCGGTCTTGAGGCCTACGGCGACAACTGCGTCACTAGCTTCCTTAACCTTTGCGGACATGTCCTTAGCGGCCACGAGATATACACGATTCATTTCTTAGCTCCTTGTTTAATCACTAGCTTATTCTGCCTGATTAATCAATTAATAACTTCGTGGTAAAAATTAGGATTTTACCTCGCCAAAGCAACCAAAGCCTTCACTTTTTAAACAAAAATTTACATAAGTTCAGAACATACAAATTTATCACGATGAAAAACCATAACTTCTTGACTGTAAACAAAATATTTCTATTTTTGCGCTCGGTGTTTCTGGAAATGTCTGGTCAACAGGAGAGAACGGATGAGGTATTCAAACCTATTCCGGGGCTTGGGATTATTCCTAGCTCTGTTTGTGTCTTGCGCTTATGCGCAGACAGTCGCAATCGCACACGTCATTTACGATGGCGATAATCTTTATTATGCCGATAATGAAGAGAATTTAAAGTTTCAGGCTCTGGAGAAAGAGCACGACGGCACCTACACAATCAAATTCAAGAACGAACGCTTTAAAACCGATAGAAGGTTGCGCTTCGGCCTGAATTGTACAGAAAACTCAAGCAACTGCGATACTTACCTCTACACCGCAGAAGAACAGCTTTCCTTCCTGAAGGACATCTTCCCGGGTTATGTCTATATCAAGGACGGCGAGAAGGATACCATCAATACCTCCGTCCCCGAAGTATGGATTGAATTGACCAACTCCGGCTACAAGGTGCTGGACAAGATTCCCGACGAGTACGTTCTCCCCGATTCCATTACCGCAATCGTGAGAGTTCTCCCGCCCTGGAACAACACTTCCGTACTGATGTATGTGGACGGCAACAAGTATTCCATGGCTCCCATTCGCGAAACTTACTGCGGCTGGTTCGTGGACACTCTTAGAATCATCCCGAAGAACGCATACGTTTCCTTTAAGCAGAGCATCGGCGATACCTACCTTGGCAAGGACGGCATTTCCCATTCTGAACTTTCCATCTCCGAAGAAATCAACCTGGACTCCATCCTGGCCATCAGTAACGAAGTATGGATTTCCGCAAAGTACGGCTATCCGGAACTTTACACCTCTTACCCAGGCGACCTGGGCGATTGCCCTGTAAAGAAGCTTCCGGTGATGATGTTCGACTGGCTTCACGGTAACGGCAACGGCGATAAGGATTACAGAATGCGCGACGCCGGTGGACCGGACTCTCTCAACGACGACAGAATCAACGAAATTACCCAGGCGGGAACCACCAGCCAGGATTTCGGAACAAGTGGCTGTGTAGCTCTTGCCAAGGGTATGGTGGAAGAGACTCTGGGCGCTAACGGCGTTCCCGTACGTGCAAAGAACTTCCCCGAAAACTGCAAGCTTTCCGAACACATCAACGACTGGTTCCTTCCGGAAGTGGTCGCCAAGGATGCCAACGGCAAGGAATACACCAACGTCACTTGCCGCACCCTGGATCTGGAATTGGACAACAAGGGCTTCTGGCTGGGCCAGAAGAATAAGCGCAGTCCCGAAAAAGGTCTGTTCTTCCTGGATGACTTTGAATATTTGGACAGCGCAAAGACCGTCAAGAACCCTTACTTCGACTGGATTAGCGGTGGCAGTTCCATTGGAACTCACAACTACGGCTTTACCATGAAGATCCAGGCCCAGTTTGAATACGTGAAGGGTCAGTACTTTGAATTCCTGGGCGATGACGACGTGTGGGTGTTCATCAACAACAAGCTGGTGGTGGATATCGGCGGCCAGCACGGAGAACAGACCGGCACCGTCGACCTGGACGATCTGGGTCTGACAGAAGGTGAGACTTATCCGTTCCACATCTTCTATGCAGAACGTCACAAGGACGAATCCAACTTCAAGATGCGTACCTCCATCGACCTGCGTACAGACGCAAGCATGTTCCTTACGGAACTCTCTGCCGACACCACCGTGAAGAAGATCAAGGACGTGTGGCAGATCGTTCGCGAACGCGAACTGGCTTGCGACTTCTCCAGCAGTCCGGAAAAGGAAACCACCGAACACGGTCCGTCCAACTTTACCCTCTTCGGTAAGGGCGTTGCCAAGGGCGGCGTTGCCCTGAAGACTCTGGACTCCGCCTACTATGCAGGCATTACCGTTAGCGAAAACTACACTCGCCTGACCATCGACATCGAGACCCTGAGCAAGGCCATGCTCCTGCCTCCGGGAACTTACTACGTTCGAGTGGCCCTCAAGAGCAATCCCGATGAATACATCGACGTTTACTTCACCGTGGATCCTCACGAACTTCCCACCTTGGCTTTCGGCAAGTACGTAAAGGATTCCAGCTACTATAACATTGGCTACAACATCGAAGACACCTTGTACTTCGACCAGTACTGGAGCCCCTTCGGTAACGAAATCACTCGCAACATTTCTAGCGACACCTTGCCCATCAGCCAGGACAAGAGCGAGAAGATGTGGGCCGGACGTTCCTACCCGGTTTACGTGATGTACGCCGAAGAATGGGCAACCATGTACAGCGGCATTCCTGTAACCATCACTACCAACAACCCCATGCTCCAGCCCTGCGACTCCATGGGCGATCCCATCAGCGAAATCCTGCTGGAACAGGGCCGAGCAAGCTTCTTCGTGAAGGGTCTTGGCGAAGTGGTGAACGGAACACTGACCGTATCTAGCCCCGGCGCAGAAAACAAGAGCGTGGATTGGATTAAAATCAACATGGCCGTCCCGCCTGTCCCGCAGATTGAAACCGCCTACATTTACGACCGCACCGGTGATGGTCGCGCAGACAGTATCTGGGTTCAATTCACCAAGCCTCTTGGCGTAAGGGATCCCAACGATTCTGGCATCAGTATTCTTGACTCCGCAAAATTCATCTTCGGTGCAAACTTCGATAGATCCTACAAGGCCGTATACGAAGCTGGCAGTACCACCGCATCCATCTTTACGGACGAACCGGGCTTTGGCTCATCTATCTTTACAGGTGGAACGGGCAAGGCTTACTCGGGAAAGATAACAGTCTACTACACCTATACGGATGACGCTGGCAAGGTGACCTTGTTCCCTGTGGAAGGCGCCCTGACAGACCATGTAGGCCCCGTGATTATCGCAGCCGAAGTGGAATACCTGAACGACGGCAACACCCAGCTGAAACTTTCCTTCAGTGAAGGTCTGGATTACACTCAGGCTAATACGGAAATGTTCCGATTCCATTGCTGGAGAAACAATGTTCTGGATTCCATCGTGAAGCCGGCCAGCGACATCGGAACCATTCCCTTCGACCAGTGGACTCTCGTATTCCCCAAGGGCAGCGACCTGGATCTGATTCCCGCAGTAGGCGACTCCGTCCGCTTCACTCCGCCTTCCCAGAATGGCGAAGCAAGGGACCTGCTTGGAATCGGCCCCCACGAAAACAACCCCTGGGTTCGCGTCACTGGCGAACAACGTATTACGGTCACAAGCCCTGCCGTGGTAACTCTTACTCCTGGTTCCGAGGCCTTTGAAAAGTCCAAGGAAATTGTACGAAGCGACAGCGCAACCGTTCCCAAGATCCTTACTGGCGGAAACATTTCTGCAGAAGCCGCTGCAGCAGAATTCGGCACCCAGGGCCACTTCCTGGGAGACCTGGATATGGCTGAACTGGTGGAAAACGAAATTGCAGAAATCGTCAAGGAAGTTCAAGGCACCTCCATCTATCACGACAAGGACGCCGTGAAGAAGGATAGCACCAGCGCCGCAGCTCTTGCAAGCTACACTCTGGAAGAAATCCTCAACAAAGTTGCCGCAGGTGAAATTTCCATCGAAAAGGCCCAGAAGAAGTATGGCGTCAGCGAAACCATCGTCGATGCCTACAAGAACGGACTCCTGACCAAGGAAAACCTGAAGAACTACGCTCACGGCACCGAAGCTGATATCAAGGACATCGTTTCCGCCGTGGCAGACCGAACTGAACTGCGCTACAAGACCACTTACTACACCAGCCTGGGCCACTTCGTCAATGAGGAATCCGGCTCGATCAACTGCAACGCTGATATCTACAAGGTGGGCGGTGCGGAAAATTGCCTGGGTAGCGAAGGTCGCCTGTTCCTGGCATGGAATATGCGTTCCGCCGGCGGTAGACTGGCTGCAACCGGCGTCTACATTGCCCGTATCCAGATCATGGTGAAGGTCAACACCAAGGTCATTACCGACCGTACCCAGGACTTCCTGTGGGGTGTCCGTCGCGGTCAGGTCAATGCGGTAGATTTCGGTCTCTAACCCATTCTCTCCCATAGTTTTAGGGGTATTTCATCTTTTTGGGGTGAAATACCCCTTTTTGCATGTTTTCGGGGCAAAAATTCCCTTTGTAAACCACAAATTAACGTCCATACGAAAGGCGGGGTATTGAATTTTTAAGCAAAAAAAGGTATTTCTAGGGAGTATTATCAAGGATCTAGGAAACCCGTAGGTTGGTTTGGGTCGTTTTTGAACGCGTTTTCTAGAAGGAGATTCGGATGAGGTGTGGAAATATCTTTAGGAGCGCTGTACGCGCTCTGACTTTGGGCGTCTTCATGTGCGCCACTTCTGCTATTGCTGCAACATATACCGCAAACGTCACTTATGAGGGCAATGGCACCTTATACTATAAGGTGGTTTCTTCCAATGGCGGAAGCCAGAGTCAGTCCTGCAGGGCGGCAACACCAAGCCTATCATACACCAACAGCACGATCAACACCCGTAATTTCGTGTTCTATACAGATAAGGACTGTAAGAAAAGAGCCCTTGCCGAAGTGAAGGGAAGTGTTTTGTTCTCTCAAGGCGAAAGCGTTACCATCACCATGAAGGCTGATGGTACATGGCAGTATAGTGCGGCAAAGCCCGGTGCAGAACAGCAGCCAGGAACTCAGCAGCCCGGCAAGCAAGATCAGGTGGCTGCAGGCAAGAAGGTCATCGCCTTCTTTACCCCCTGGTCCAACACCAACGCAGTCCTTTACATGAACGGCGACTCCGTTGCCACCATGACCGCCATGAAAAACTATTGCGGCTGGTTCAGGGCCGTGGTAACTCCTCCCTCCAGCAACTTTACCGTCTACTTTAAGCAGACCGTGGGTCTGAACTACGTGACCGCCGAAGGCCTCGTCAATAAGGAACCCACCATCGCAACAGAAATTTCTCTGGACTCCGTAGCATCTCTCGGTTCTGACACCATCTGGATCCAGGGTTACAAGAACGACGTTCCTTCCGTATTCTCCAGCTATCCCAAGGTATTGGGTGACTGCCCCTTGAAAAAGTTCCCCGTAACCGTGTTTGACTGGCTTCACGGCAACAAGGGTGACGGAGAAAAAGGTAACGGCAATCCCGAAAACGGTGTTAGTGCAGACTTCGGTTCCGGTGGCTGCGGTGGCAGCAATAATAACAAGGGTTTCATGGAAGGCATGGTGGAATACAACCTGGGCGCCAATGGCGTGCCTGTCCCCGCCACTCCGTTCCCCGAAAAATGCCAGCTGACCACTCACCTTGCAGACTGGTTCCTGCCCGAAGTGGTAGCCAAGGATGCCGCAGGTAACGAATACACCAACATGACCTGCCGCGACTTGTACATTTCCATGGATGATGCCGGTTTCTGGCTGGCAGAAGTTTCCAGCAACAAGATTTCCGAAGGCAACGAAGCCAACAAGGGCGGCATGTTCCTGGTGGATGACTTCAAGTACCTGGATGACGCCCAGACAATTCTCAATCCCTACTACGATAATTTGAACGGTAGCGGCGGCTACCACAACTTCGGCTTCGCCGTGAAGATCCAGGCTACCTTCGAATACGTTCCTGGCCAGTACTTCGACTTCTACGGCGATGATGATGTTTGGGTCTTTATCGACAACCGCCTGGCAGTGGATATCGGTGGTCAGCACGGTCAGGTAGCCGGTGCAGTGGACCTGGATACCATCGGTCAGAACAACGGCAAGAAGCTGGTTCCTGGCGAAACCTATAACTTCCATATTTTCTATGTGGAACGCCATGTCAGTTCCTCCAACTTCCGTATGCGTACCTCCATTGACCTGCAGGTGGACGCTTCCATCTTCCTCACCTCTGACAAGCGCGGCACTGTAACCAGCTACGACGTCTGGCAGGTCTCCAAGAAGAACAAGCTGTCCTGCGGCTACGATGCCTCCAATACAGAAGTGGATACCACTGGCGGTGCATCCAAGTTCAAACTCACAGGCGGTAACATTGACCAGGAACTTACTCCGGGCAAGACTTACTACGAAGGCCTGAAGATCTTGACCGACTCTACCTTCAGCATTGACTCCGCACTGATTGTTGACAAGGCAACTCTCCCGCCGGGACACTACTTCCTGGAAATCACCTTGAAGTCCGATCCTTCCCAGATGACCAAGGTTGAAATTGTGGTTCCCACTTATGCAGTTCCCAGAGTAGCTTTTGCCAAGGATGACTGGACCATCCTGGGTACAGAAGTTTCTGGCGATACCCTGCAGATTGGTGAATTCGCCTACGCCACCTACAAGGTGAACATTTCCTTCTTCGAAGACTTTGCCGTAGTCACCAACTACAATAAGAGAGTCGGTCTATCCTTCGATAATCCCAACGTGGATGTGCAGGATTCTACCGGCAGAAAGATTTCCTATGTGAACCTGGACGAAAAGGGCCGCGCTACCTTCTACATTCATGCAAATGCAGCCGTTCAGGGCGTAACCCTGATTGCCAAGGGTTCCGCAGCAACACCCACGATCTGGACAAACTTGAACTTCAAGGATCCTCCCATTCCCCATGTGAAGAATGCTATCATCGTGGACCGCAATGGCGATGGCCGCGCAGACAGTATGTACGTTCAGTATGACGCAGCCTTGAATGGTGAAAGCAAGCTAGACTCCATCCAGTTTACCTTTGGAGAAAGCTTCGCTACCACAACCAAATACAAGATTGTCAATAACACCGACTTGATTGTTACCGCAGAATCTACCGGCAAGCCCTGCAGCGATGAAAACTGCGGATTCGGCAGCAGACAGATTACGGGTGGCAACAAGGATGTGTATTTCGGACAGTTGAACTCCTGGTTTACCTACACGAAGAACGGCAAGTCCACTCAGTTCAATACCGAAAAAGAAAAGATTACCGACGGCGTTGGCCCCATCGTGCTGAAGGCCGTAAAGACCAAGCTGAAAGACGGCAACCGCGAACTTGAAATCACTATGAGTGAAGCCATCTCCGATGAGTCCCGTAAGAACTTTGCAAACATCTTTGATCTGATGTGCGTACGCAACAGCATTCCTGCCACTCCCGAAAATCCGGTGCAGGTTGCAGGTAGCGGCAACACTCTGATTCTGATCTACAGCCCTGCCGACGACGACGCAGTCCTGCCGGATAACGGTGACCAGATTCGCTTCCTCTACAAGGATGTAAAGACCGTAGACCTGTCCGGAAATGCCCCCCACTGGAACAACCCCTGGGTAACCATCACCGGCGACCAGGAAGTAAGTAACGAAGCTCCCGGCGTTGTGGCTCTTGGCGAAGACCCTTACGGAATCATCTCCAATCCGGAAACCACACAGCCCACCTTGATTACCAACATCAATCAGGATGTTCAGAGCATCGGTGACTCCCTGGGCGTGCAGGGTCACTTGATTGACTTCGACATTTCCAAGATCATGCAGGAAGAAACTCAGAACGACATCGACGCTCTTGAAGCCTTCATCGAGACTCGCCTGGGTAGCACCACAACTTATGATACCGTAATTACCGCCATGACGAATGACGAAGCTCTGGCCGAAATCTTCAGCGATATTAAGAACGGCATCATCGGCGATAACTACATGATCAGCGAAGAAACGGTGGCTGGTGTCATGAACGGAACCATTACCGCTTCTAACTACACTTCCAAGATGAGCAAATCCGAAGTCGCAACCATCAAGGAACTGGTGAACAACAGTGTGGAAGCAAGCCGCGACACCGCCATCACCATCAGCAACATCTCTACCACCACTCAGGCAGACATGTTCGACCAGATTCGCAGCGGCGCTCTGGATGAAAAGCTGAAGAAGGCTGGCGTCAGCGCCAACATGATTGAAGCCATCAAGAACGGCACCTTGAACGAAAGCAACATTGAAGACTACCGCAGCGGCGCCAAGACCCTGGTGGCAGACACCGCCGTGGTTCTCCACTACCAGACCCGCTACTACAGCCAGTTTGGCGAATACGTTGGCGGCGCCTCCAAGACCATCAAGTGTTCCGACGAAAGCGTATACGGAGCTGGTGGCTGCTTGGCAAACAAGGGCAAGCTGTTCCTGGCCTGGAACATGCGTTCTGACAGCGGTCGCCTGGTAGGTACCGGCGTTTACATCGCCCGACTCCAGATGAAGATCAAGGTGAACGGCAAGACCACTCTGGACCAGACCCGCGACAAGCTCATGGGTGTCCGCCGCGGTTCTACCGCAGGTCTGGATCTGAATTTCTAGCCTCTAGAAAATCCTTTTTCAAAACTTTTGTAGCGCTCTTCGGAGCGCTACTTTTTTTACACGGAAAGCACATTTTCTAACACGCATAAAAAGGCCCCAGAAGGCGTTTTGCGTCTTTTTCTCCAGATTATAGATACCTTTGGATAAAACCAGATATTTTGGGAGACGATAGAATGTGGTGTGACAAAAAAATCCTGGCAGCCTTGGTTGGTTTCCCCCTTATTTCAGCAGGCGTGTTTGCAGCAGATTATGCAGGCAACATCAATTACGATGGCGAGAGCCTGTACTTCAAGGTAGATGGCGGACAGCAGTCCGGCTGTAGCAATGCCGGAAGCAAGGGATCCTACTCCTACGAGTTCAACACCAGCAAGCCCGCCCAGCGAACCATTGCCTTCTTTAGCGATGAAAGCTGCACCAAGTCCGTTTCCGACGAACAAACCGTAGCCGACCTTCTCGGGGCTACCGGCGGCACCTTTGACATTACGATCTCCAAAAGCGGAAGCCTGAGCGTAGGTTCCCCTAGCGCCCAAAGTTCCAGTTCATCCAAGACGAATTCTTCCAGCAGCGCCGTCAAAGTATCGGGCAGCAAGGTCCTGCGTTTTTTGGCACCCTGGACCAACACCAACGCCATTCTCTATTTGAACGGGGATTCCACGGGAATCATGACCTCCGTGAACAATTACTGCGGCTGGTACGAAAAGAAGATTACCAAGCCCGCAGGCGAGTTCAGCGTGTATTTTAAACAGACCGTGGGCAACAAGTTCTACGGCATGGAAGGAGTGGTCTTAAACCAGGTTTCCGCAGAAAGTGAAATCGCCCTGGACAGCATCGCAGCTCTCAGTGACACCCTCTGGATTCGCGCCTACAACGGGGATGCCCCCAGCCTCTATACGGAATATCCGGGTATCCTCAGCGATTGCCCCACCAAGAAACTGCCCGTCATGATGTTCGACTGGTACGACGGTTCCTACGATAACGTCGCCAAGTACAATCCCAAGACCCGTGCAGACTCCTTAGGCGGTAAAACTGCCCGCGGGGGTGACGGTATCAGTTCTGACTTTGGCGGAGACAACAACAATCTCTGCTGGCCCAACTCCACTCCCACAGGGGCCAAGGGAACCAGCGTTACGGAAACGGGAAACTGCAAGAACGATGGAACCTCCGTGATTCACGGCATGGTGGAAACGACCTTAGGAAAAAATGGCGTACCCGTCCGTAACGAACTCTTTGACTGGGAAGGCCAATGCCAGAATGCGGAATATCTCAACCACTGGTTTATTCCCGATACCATTACTGTTAAGAACGGCAAGGCCTATACCAACGCCACCTGCCGCGACCTGACCTTGGTCATGGACGATGACGGAATCTGGCGCGGACAGATGGATAGTAAATCCGCGGAATCCACAGGGGAAGCTCGTGGCGGCATGTTCCTGCTGGATGACTTCCAGTACCTGGATGATGAAAAGACCATTCCCAACCCTTATTACGATTCCATTCCCTCGGGCTTCTCTGGCATTGACGGAAGCGGAAAAACTTCCAGCAAGGCATACCATAACTACGGCATGTCCATGAAGGTGCAGGCCAAGTTCGAATATGTCCGCGGTCAGGAATTTGAATTCCTGGGCGATGACGATGTATGGGTTTTCATCGACAACAAATTGGTAGTAGACATCGGCGGAGTTCATGACCGCAGAAGCGCCTCCGTCAATCTGGACACCTTGGGACTTACCGAAGGCCAGGAATACAACTTCTACATCTTCTACACGGAACGCTATAGGGTGCAAGGCAATTTCAAGATGCGCACGTCCATCGATCTCAAGACGGATGCCAGCATGTTTGTTTCCGCCGACCAGAAGGGAACCGTAAAATCATATGAAGTCTGGCAGGTCACCAAGAAGGATGCGCTCAGTTGCGACTTTTCCGCCAAGGCCAAGACCACTATGGACACCACCGGAGGTGCTTCCACCTTCAAACTCACAGGAGGCAACCTGGGCGCCGAAGGAGAATCCTTCCCTAAGGTTGGTACCTACTACGAAGGTATTGAAATCACAAGCGATTCCACCTTCACCATCGATTCCGCAAAGATTGTAGACAACTACACCTTGGCTCCGGGACACTACTTCCTGGAAATCACCTTGAAGTCCGATCCCAGCCAGGTGACAAAAATCGAAATCATTATTCCTTCCTACGCCATTCCCAGCATCGCCTTTGCCGACAGCAGCTGGAAAATTCTGGGAAAGGAAGTTTCCGGCGATACGTTGCAAATTGGCAAGTGGGCCAACAAGGATTACGACGTCTACATTACCTTCTTTGAAGAATGGGCCCAGGTTTCCAACTATAACCGTAAAGTCAATCTTTCCATTGTAGGTGGCGACATCGACATTCTTGATACCAACGGAAACTCCATCACCTCCATCAACCTAGACGAAAACGCCCAGGCCCATTTCAAGGTCCATGCCAACGGCGCTGTAGAAGGCGCTACCCTCATTGCAAAGGGCTCTGCGGCAACGGCCTCCTACTGGACAAATCTTGTATTTATTGAATCTCCGGAACCCAAGGTAATCGCAGCCTCCATCTACGATCGCAATGGCGATGGACGTGCCGATCGACTTTACGCCAAGTTTGACAAGGCCATCAATTCCACCAACATCTTGAACAGCCTGCAAATCAGCTTTGGAGAAGACTTCCCCAGCACAAGCAAGTTCGACCAGATTAGCGATACGGAAATTGAATATCTCGCAGCGGACTGCAGTGACGAAACCTGCGGATTTGGCTCCAAGGTATTTACCGGCGGGGAAAGCGAACCTTACACAGGATCCATCCACACCTGGTTTACCCACAAGGAAGGTAAAGTCGAGGAACATTTCGACTCTCAATACCAGATGGTAGCGGATAGCGTAGGCCCTGTCATGAAGAAGGCGGTAAAGAGCAAGAACAGCGATGGCAACCGCCAGCTGGAACTGACCTTTAGCGAAGCCCTCTCTGACGAATCCCGAAAGAACTTCAAGAGCATTTTCAACTACACCTGCATGAGAAACGGCGAGGCCGCAGATCCCGAGAAACCCGTGTTGCAAAGCGGTAACGGAAACACAATGATTCTCGTGTTCAGTCCCTCCACAGAGAACGCGGTTCTTCCGGATAACGGCGACAGGATACAGCTGGCCTACAACATCCCCGAGCCGGCAACGGACCTTTCCGGAAATAAGCCCCACAAGGACAATCCCTGGATTACCATTACCGGACAGCAGGAAGTATCCAACGAAAGCCCCAACCTGGTCACCGTCGGAGAAGACCCCTTCGGAATCATTGCCAATACCCAGGCAACCACACAGTCCATTCTTGAAAAAGATGCCTCCCTCTCTGTGGAAGAGATGGGCAGCAAGTATGGCGTTCAGGGTAGCGTAATCGACTATAGCATCGCGGACATCCTGACGCAAGAAACCCAGAACCAGGTGGATCTGCTGGACGCCTTCATCGAAACGAAACTTGGTAAGACCACCACCTACGACACCACCATCACTGCCCTTACCGAGGACCAGGCATTGGCCCAGCTGTTCGTAGACATTGCAACAGACGTAGTTGGAGAAGCCTATTTTGAAGGGGCCGATAGTGCAAGTATCGCAAGTTTTATTGAAGGCGTTAAGGACGGATCCATCACAACCGAGAATTACGAATCAAAAACATCCAAGACTATACTCACCGCGGTGAATAAACTGACCCAGGACAACATCGAGATGAGTCGCGACACAAGCATCACCGTGAAGGAAGTGACCACCACGACGTCTGCCGATGTATTCGAATCCATCAGGAACGGACAATATGATGAAGTCCTGAAGGAAGCGGGTATTACAGGCGCCACCCTGGAAGCCCTCCACAACGGGGATCTGAACCAGTACAGCATCGAAGAATATCGAGGCGGCACAAAGACGCTCCTTTCCGAGGATGCGGTAGTCATGACTTATCAAACCCGCTACTACAGCCAGTTTGGCGAATACGTGGGAGGCGATCACGGAACCGTCACCTGCAATAGTGACCTGTACAAGGACACAAATGGACAGGGGAACTGCCTAACCAACAGCGGCAGGCTGTTCCTGGCCTGGAACATGCGTAGTGACAGTGGCCGCCTGGTAGCCACAGGCGTTTACATCGCCCGACTCCAGCTGAAAATCAAGGTCAACGGCAAGACCACTCTGGACCAAACCCGCGACAAGCTCATGGGCGTCCGCCGCAGTTCCACCACCAAGGTAAACCTAAGTTTCTAAAACCTCATCCGACCAACAAAACCCAAGGATACCCCAGAAAACTGGGGTATCCATTTTTATAACGACAACCCGACAAAATTGAGGAGGAGGTTCCACCTCCCCTCAACGAAAAAAGGAATGCGCTGAACAAGCTTTGCTTGTGATAGCACATTCCTTTTTTGGGGGAGTCCAGAGGGGGGCACCCCCTCTGCATCTCATTACGCGAAGTTATACAGTTCTGTAATATCTTCGTTATTCTTGTCGTACATCCAGTACTGATTTACGTGAGCGTGGCTGTCTTCCACCAAGTTGATCTTTATGAAGTGCTTGGATTCCAGATAGCGATAAATGTTGCAATCATTCTTGCACAGTTCATCTACCACAGCCGGGTTCACTACCAGGGTAACGTCGCGGAGACGGCCCTTGTTGTGAGCACGGGACATCCAGCGGTCGATCATGCCCAGAGTGCCGTTGATGGTACCGATACGGCCACCGCCACAGCAGACAGAGCAGACTTCCGTCTTTTCAGTCATGAGGTTCACGCGGACACGCTTGCGGGTCACTTCCATCAGGCCGAACTGGCTAACGGGAGACGGACTAATGGGAGCCTTGTCACGACGAATAGCCTTACGGAATTCGGTGTACACCGTTTCGCGAACAGATTCGTCAGCGAATTCCGGGAACTTGATGATAATCAAGCCGCCCACGTCACGGAGACGCAACTGCTTTGCAATTTCCTGGCAGACCACTGCAGCGCAGTTGTTGGTCATCTCAGGAACGTCCACCTTGATAGAAACCAGAGCTTCGGTCTGTTCCAGAATCAGCCAGCCAAGAGGCTTGCCGTCGCTGGACAGGGGAACCTTGCGCTGCAGGGAGCGAGCGTAATCGTTTTCAATCTTGAAGTTTTCGAACAGGCTCACGTCTTCGTTCCACAGCTTCACCTTGTTCAGCTTGTCCGGAGACAGGCGCTGCAGGTAGTCGCGGAGGGCAAAGTACTCGTCGCGATTATCGATGTAGACTACATCGGTATTGTCGCTGAAGTATTCGCGAACCGTCTGTTCGATAGAATCAGATTCTTCGTAGATGCAAGTTTCTGCGGGCTGATTTTCGAAGTTGAACTTCGTTTCTTCCCACTTGGCTTCCAGTTCACGCATCTGCTTGTTGATTTCAAATTCAGATTCGTTCAGGCCGTTGGTACGGACGATATAGCCCACATCGCGACCCTTCAGGCGGCGGACCACCTTCTTGAATTCACGACGCTTGGCCGGGTCACGTTCACGCTTGGACACGCCAATGAAGTTGGTGCCAGGCATGCAGACCAGGAAGCGGCCAGCAAAGCTCAAGTGTGTGGTCAGACGGGCACCCTTGGTACTGATGGGTTCCTTCACCACCTGCACCATGATTTCCTGGCCTTCCTTCAGAATCTGGTCGATAGGAATTTCCTTTGCGGAACCGCCTTCATCATCATCGTCACCGTATTCACGGCGGAGAAGTTCTGCGCGATCCATGGCGTCTTCCTGATGGAGGAAGCCGGCCTTTTCCATACCGATATCAATAAAGGCAGCCTTCAGTGCGGGGAGCACCTTCTGGACAACGCCCTTGTAAATGTTACCCAGAACGCGGTTGGAAGAAACACCTTCCACTACCAGTTCCACCAGCTCACCGTCTTCCATGATAGCGATACGCTTTTCATAGGGAGTCTTACTGATGAGGATTTCACGCTTTGCCTTGTTGCGGTTGTCGCGACGGTTGCGCTTCTGGCCAGGCTGCTTGGGAGCCTTGGGCTTGGCAGGCTTTTCCACCTTTTCCACGTCGGCAAAGTTGTACTGGTCTGTGATGTCTTCCTTATTCTCGTTGTACATCCAGAACTGGTTCACATGGGCATTTTCATCCTGGATCAAGTCGATGGTCATGCCATGCTTGTATTCCAGGTAGTTGAACATGCGGCTGCGGTCCTTGGCAAGTACATCCACCACGAAGGGGTTGGTCACCAGAGTCACCTGGTTCATGTTCCCCTTGGCGCTGGCACGAGCCATCCAGCGGTCGATCATACCCAGGGTGCTTTCCAGAGTAGCAGTACGTCCACCACCAGAGCAAACCGGGCACACATGAGTCTTGCCGCCAACCGGTTCTACATGAACACGCTTGCGCTTGATTTCCATCAGACCAAACTGGCTAATGGTAGCCGGGGTCACTTCCGCCTTGTCGCGGCGGATTGCCTTGCAAAATTCGTTATAGACCGTGGTATTGTCAGCCTCGGTTTCCATATCGATAAAGTCCACGATGGTCAAGCCGTCTACGTCACGGAGGCGCAGCTGCTTGGCGATTTCGCGGCAGGCATCGATGTTGGTTTCCAGGATAATCTTGCCCTGATCCTTACCATGGACCTTGGGACCGGTATTCACGTCGATAGACACCAGAGCGGCGGTCTGTTCGATGACCAGGTTACCACCACGGGGCAGAGGTACGGTACGCTGCAGGGAGCGGGCGTAGTCGTTTTCCACCTTGAAATACTCGAACAGGCTTTCGGCGGAGCTCCAGAGCTTCACCTTGTCCAGCTTATCCGGAGAGAAAGACTTCAAATCGTCGCGGACAGCGAAATACTCATCACGATTGTCGATATAGACATAATCGGTGTTTTCGTTGATGTATTCGCCAATGGCGCGCTTGGTAGAACTGGATTCCTCGTAAATAAGGCCAGCACCATTCAGGTTGGCATAGTTTTCCTTGATGCCTTCCCACTTGGTTTCCAGACCACGCATTTCCTGGGTCAGTTCCACTTCAGAAGCATTCACACCTTCGGTACGGACAATGTAGCCCACGTCGCGAGCCTTGGCATGATTGATAAAACGCTTGATATCGGCACGTCGACCCTGGTCACGTTCACGCTTGGAAACGCGAATCAGGTCGGTACCCGGCATGCAAACCAGGAGGGTTCCTGCCAAATTCAGGTTCATGGTAAGACCGGCACCCTTCTTGCCCTCGGGCTCGGCGGACACCTGTACCATCACCTCGTCACCTGCGCGGAGCACCTTTTCGATGCTTACAGCAACATCTTCGCGATCGAACTTGCCACGGGGAGCGCTACGATCCACTGCATCTTCCTGCAGCAGGACGCCATCCGCATCAAGACCGATGTCGATGAAAGCAAGCTTTCCGGCAAGGACCTTCTTGACAATACCCTTATAGATATTTCCGAGAATCTGGGTAGCAGAGCCACCATCTACGATCAGTTCCACTAATTCGCCATCTTCCATGATGGCATAGCGCTTCTCGTAGGGCGTCTTGCTAATCAGAATCCCACATTTACACTTATTCGTCATTAAAAACCTAAGTAGTCAAAAATACAGGATAGTCGATAAAACTTCCCCCTAGAAAACTAGGGACCATAAATATATATAAGTGGTTCAATTTGTTTTTTGAGAATTGGACCTTTCGGGGCCTAAAAAGCTTGTATTTTTTGTAATTTTAGGGGAAATGTCCCTAATCCTTACCGTCATATTCTTCGCCTGGTTCATTACCGCCATCGTACGGGGTAAGGTTTCTCATCAAGGCAGTGATTTTGACTTCAGGGAACACCCGGTGCAATACGTTATCTTGCTCGTTGCCATCCTGGGATTTGCGTTATTTTGTCTGAATAAATTCCTGAACGAAATAGGGATATACTTGCTCTAAAGAGCACTTGGGGGATAAAGAGTGACTTTAAAAATTACACCAGAGGAAGATCCTTTCCGTAAGTTCGATCCCATCGATCCAATATTCGAAAGCTTCCTCTTGAGGAACTGTACGAGATTCTGGACATCATTCAAGATGATCCTACCCCAGGAAGAATCAATATCGTCACCAGACGTATCCAGCAAATAGAAACAGACGGATTTGATCCTACACGAGATAGCTACCTCCGCGAAATGGAAGAGGCTACGACCAAAGAAGAGCCGACTGTCCAATATCCCGATATTGCGTTTACCAGGGATGAGACAGTAAAGAATTCAATATCCAAAAAGAAAACAAAGCCCATTATCCCCGCAAATCCCGTTGACGAGAAACAACAGGAATTATCCCGCAAGGCAAAAAGCCGTAACGTATCCGAAGCAGAAATGTCCGAGATTCTCCAAACATTAGACGAACTTGAGGAGAAATACAAAGATTACACGCCCCCAAGCAAGTGCGACATCGGAAATATGAAAGATGACGATATCGCATTATTCGTCGCCATTCCCGTAGTGATATTACTGGTAGCGATCTTGATCTCTTTCTTTAAATCGATGCTTTAGTTCAAGTGTGTGGGAGGAGCGCCCGCGCTGTTCTTGATGGCGGCCTGCTTTGTGGCGACGATCTGATCGGCAATGGCGCGGGCCTTTTCCGTAAGCCACATCCAGGATTGAGTGGCAGGGCTGTAGTCCGCTTCACCAAACATCTGGACACGTCCATCGCGACGAAGGGCGTCCACCTGCTTAAAGCCCTTTACGTCACCCTTGGGATATACCGCAAATGTGCTGCCACCGTTATTGTTCAAAATACTGAACGCAGGAACATCGCTGGGTCCGTCGGCAATATACACCATATTCTGGAAAGGCACGCGACGGACTTCCCTTGCGATGGTGGAATTGACGTCGATGGTTTCGGGATACTTGTTGCTTCCCTTGTTGATTTCAAAGATGTAGCGGGTCTTGGAAGTGTTATCCAGGGCGCAGGCGATCTGGGAGATTTCCTTGGATCCTATCGCTTCGCTCAGGATGACAGAGGGACGGCTCAGGATGACGAGGGGCGCCATCCTCACCGGCGTCTAAAAAGCCGGGCTGGAGAACGTCCTCGATGAATTCGCAACCGAACACGCCGTCCACATAGGGGGCGATAGCGCTACCGCGGATGGTTTCCGCGAAGCCGGTGCTCACCACATAATGTTCCACCCGGATATCGAAGGCCTTGTACTTGGGGTCTTCTTCAATGAGGCGCTTCACCTCCCCAAAGAAATCAGGAAGGCCGGGGTAGAATTTCAGTTCCTTGCCGAACTCACGAAGGAGCTTATTGGAAAGTCCCTTAAAGAGACCAGCCTTCACATAAGTCAAAATGTGGTTCAGATAGCTGGTATCCGCATTGACATGAATGCCCTGTTCCTTATAGCGATCCTTCAGAGCGTTGACTTCCGCCCAGAACTTGCCGCCATCCACATTGAAGTAGCGGAAAAGAGGTTCCTGCATGTAGGAGCTGATGAGAGTCTTATCGCAGTCCCACACCAGGGCAATGACGTTCTGTTCAAATGCGGAATTCGACATATTTAAGCCTCTTTTTAGATCCTTCGACTACGCTGCGCTTCGCTCAGGATGACAACGCGAGCATCACTTAGTAATGAAGAAACGTTCGGGATTGATGGAATTACCCGCCAGGCGGATTTCGTAATGCAGGCCAATGCTAGAGCCGCGACCGGTATCACCTGCGAGGCCAATGGGCTGACCGCGGGAAACCTTACTGCCACTGGTGACAAAAGATTCCGCCAGATGGGCATAGAAAGACCTGACTCCCTTAATGTGCTCGATCTTGATGGAAAGGCCAAAACCGCGATGTTTCTGAGATTCAATCACAGTGCCGTCGCCCGTGGCGTAGACCGTATCGCCCTCAGCAGCCACATAGTCAATACCGCGATGAGGCAGCATGCGATCTGTGAACGGGTCGTAAGCCATCTCATAACGCTTGCGGACAGGGTGACCGTTTTTCATGGGATGGAGCACAGGAACCTTTGCGGCCAATACGGAATCCTTTTCCAGGGCGTCCACCAGCTTCTTGAAGGTCACTTCCATTTCCATCAGGCTCTTGCGACGGGACTTGTCCGACTCGTCATCACTGACGGATTGTTCAAGCTTGAAGCCCATGCCGCTATGCTTCATGGTACTGTCTCGCAAAATTCTTGTTTCTTCCGCCTTCAGAATCGATTCATCCACGCTCTCGCGGATTTCCTTCAGTTCCTTCTTGATGGTAGAATTCTGGCGGTGCATTTCCGTAATGTCGCCACTCGTTACGTTGTCTATAATCTTACCCGGTGTAAACAGGATAAATCCAGCCACGCCGGCAATCACGAGAAAGACCGCAAACACCGCGCGTACGATAGAGAACTTGTAGCTCTTTCCGCTATCGGTCTTATTGGGGAATACATGTACTTCGAGTTTTTTCACGTCGTCTTAGGGATTTCGTTTGTTCAAACGGTTCTTAAGGTCCTTGATGACCTTCGTTCTTTCTTCAATCTCGCCCAGGAGTTCAACCATGGAAGGATCGTTTTTCACATCGGTAAAGAGCTGGGTCTTGATGGATCCGTGGAGCTTTTGGCCCAGGCGGGTAAAGCATCTGCGGAGCTTGGATTCCTCCATGGCCAGGTCAACTCGCGTAAGCATAGCGGAGGCGCAATCCATACCCTTGTTTTTCAGCTTATTTAGAGGTGTTTCGCTCATTAAGTTATTCCTTACTTCTATAAAAAAATTAGTTTTTTATCCGTAAAACAAAAGAGGTTTTCTATGAGTCGTCGCGATCGTAGACACGCAAAGCAAGATGCTAAGAAATTTGTACCCAGCAAGAAGAAAAGCTTGAATACCTGGGTTATCGTCGCACTGGCAGTTGTTGCCGTGGTTTTCTTCGTAGGAACCACACTTATTCAGAGAGGCTAATCCATGAAGTTTGAGATCAAGAAGTCCGTATTGCAGGAAGCCTTGCAGACTGCAATTACTGCAATTCCGAACAAGTCCACCCTTCAGATTCTGAACAACTATTCCCTCCGTCTGGAAGGCAATATTCTCGAAATCTGCGCTACCGACTTGAACCTGGGCATCAGGACCAAGATTGAAGTGAACGGCGAACGTGACGGCGAAGTTGTCGTGAACGCTCGTAAGTTCTCTGAACTCATCAAGGCTCTCGTGGATCCCTCCATCGAAACCATCAGCATCGACGTTCAGGACTACCTGACCAAGATCAAGTGGAGCGAACGCGGCCAGGCTTCCATCATGGGCTTCGACGCAAGCGACTTCCCTCCGTTCCCGGAAGTGGAAGGCGACAGCATCACTTTCGCTGCCTGCGAACTTGCATTCCTCGTTGAAAGAACCGCATTTGCAGTTTCCAACGACTCTACCCGCTTGAACTTGAACGGTGTTTACCTGGAAGCTACCGACGGTAAGATTTCCATGGTTGCAACCGACGGCCACCGCATGGGCCGTGCAAGCATCGAACAGGAAGGCGTAAGCCTGCCCGGTGGCATCATCGTCCAGCCCAAGGTTCTCCAGCAGATCCTCCGCATGGCAAAGAGCGACGACCAGATCGAAGTTCGCACCACCGAAACTCACATCCTGCTCTCCACCGGTTCTACCCAGATCATTTCCAAGCTGTACGACGGACCATATCCTAACTACCGCGCAGTGATCCCCCAGAGCTTCGAACGTACCGTTCAGGCCAACACCACCGAACTGCAGAACAAGGTCCGCAGCATCCTGCCTATGGCTAATCCCCGTACCCACCAGATCCGTTTCCAGATCGATGGCAACATGGCAGAAATCAGCGCTACCGACCCGGATGTAGGCGGCGAATCCCGCGAAGCACTGGCTGTAACCCATAGCGGCGAAGGCAGCTTCAGCATCGGTTTCGACGGTCGCTACATTTCCGAAATCCTCGGCATGTGCAAGAGCGAAGAAGTGGTTCTCAAGATGAACAACCCCATCGGCGCTGTAATTATCGAACCGGTTGGCGAAGGCCTCAACTTCAGCTTCCTGCTGATGCCCCTGCGCTTAACTGATTAAGATGCCAGCATAAATCGCGATATTAAAAGTCCCGCCTTGTGAGGCGGGATTTTTCGTTTTATGAAAATGAGCCGCGGGGGCAGGACCGCCCGTGATTACAAATTACGTATAAAGTAATTAGACTTTAAAGAGCACGCGGAACTTCTGGTTGCCGGTCACGTCACAAATGAGCTCGATGTAATTCTTCTGGGCAAGAAGGTCAAAAAGCTTGCCTTGAGAATTGACCTGATGGTCTGCGAACTTGAAGCCGGGCAAGCGCCTGGTAAGACGCTGGCCGAAAGAGCTCGAAACAACCCAGCTGCCTTTTTCGTAAGACAGGAGGATATCTACAATCACAAGAATTTCCTGTTCCGAGAAGCCCAGGGAAGAGAGGTACACCGCCACTTCGCGGTTGCTGTTAAACTGCACCACACGTTCTTCCAGGACCGCCAGGAAATCGGAGGGATTGAGAATCTGGGTAATGCTCTTGCGGGAACGCTGGAGCGTTTCCTTATCCGCCGCCACATCGTTTTCAGCCTTTTCCACCACCTTCTGGACTTTCTTCAGGCGGGCAAGAGCCTTCTTGCAGGAATCATCAGAAGCAAGATCGTACTCGAAGGCGAAATAGTGGGACAGGTAATTACGCTTGCTGACGAAGGCGTCCAGGGACTTGCTACGACGGGCGCGGTTACGTTCACCCACTTCCAGATTTTTCTCAACCTTGGGGCCATACACCAAATCCAGATAAGTCTGCTTAAAGCTGGCGAAGGAGCCAACCTTACCGGCGGACTTGCCTGCGATTTCGGAGTCGCTGGCATCCTTATCTACAAGACGTCTCATCTGCCATTCAATACGCTGGCAGCGGAACTGCAGTTCCCCGAGAAGAGTGTAGACTTGTGATTTCATATTGCAAAAGATAGAACATTTGTCAAGTGTGGAGTTCTGCAGGGATACCATAAGCCATAGCCTTGCGGTAAATGGCGGCGGCGCAGGGATTCTCCCCTAGGGACCAGAACACCAGGGAAGCGGAACACATGGTCGTCAACTGGCTGCAATATCTGTAGGTAGAGTATCCCCAGCGAGGCTTCCAGAAACAGGACACCACCAGAAGGCGGTTCTCGTAAATGGCCTTGGCGCAGTCCGCATTGAACTTTTCCGGAAAGGAGCGACCCAAAAGCCAGATAGCGCGGCCACCATGACGTAAGTGCAAGCGAAGGATTTCCTGTTCCGGATAGGAGAAGAACGTTCCCACCAGGCATTTGCGCTCCGCCCCCATCTTGATCGCCCACTGGCAGCGGGCAATATCCAGAGTCCCATCCCGATGTTTGATGGAACCTTCGTTGGCGAAAACGCCTATACGATTCTTGCGGCCCATGCGCCAGAGGGAAACGTTCCCGATCCAGCTCATTCCTGTGAGAGTCAAAGCCCCATTGCATTCCGCCTGCTGAAAATCCCGACGATGCATTTGAGGAACCGGCCTGTTGGGAGACTTATAGGGACGTTTCTTACGAGACATGCTGAAAATAAATTTCTTTTCTGCGGGTTTGATTTCGGGTTGGTCCATCATTTTTTCGGGTTGGTTCATCGCGGACATTAGAACACCTCCACTTTTTTACCGCAGGCTTTCGCACGATTGTAAATGGGATGGATCAGCCCTCCCGCCTTCATAGACCAGATGGCGAGACTGCTAGAATGCATATCCACCATCTGGGTACAATAGCGGGCCGTCGCCAGCGAGTGATGCTCCTGGTTGAAACAGGAGATAATCAGCAGGTGCCCCTTGCGGATGGCGCCCTTGCAGAAGTCCGGCAGCTTTTCCGGAAGGGAACATCCCATGAACCATACGGCAGACCCGCCGAACTTCAGGACAAAGTAAAGCAGCTCGCATTCCGCCTGGGAATGAAACGTCCCGACGACAACACTATGGCGGCGTCCCTTAGACATGCCCCACTGTTCCCGCAGGAAATCGATGGCATGATCTGTGGTGCGAGAAGCAAACACTCCAATTCGCGGCCAAGGCAACGTAAGGAGCGTCGGGTCCCCGATGTATTTCCCGCCTGCCATTCCCAACTTTTCAACGCTCACCTCATGAGGCAGCAACGCTTTCATTTTCTTATTTCTATTCATTTTACAGCCTTTCTGTTGCAGTTTTAAAAAAGCGCAAATTCAGGACATAAAAAAAGACCGCCTCTGCGGTCCACTGGCACAATCCAGTTTCTGGCAGGAAGCGATCTAATTAACTCTGTTGAATTTGCGGAAGACAAACAGAAGTTCATCTTCCTTGCAATGAATATAGCAAATTCTTTCCGCTAGTTTTTGACACAACGTACGGAGCGTGCGTCTGTGGCGCTGAAGGAACTAATTCGCGCGGCATCGCTGCTGAAATCCAGATAGAGATACTGCGCGAAGGCGGATTCCTGAGGGTCTGCGGTTTCGCTCCAGAGATGAGCATAACCGCCAATGCCGTCGAATTTGCCCGCAGTTTTTCCTTCGGAAGGATCCGCCGCAGTCATATAACCTGCGGGAAGAGCCGCAAATCCCAAGGCATCCTTGCCGTCCCCCTTCTTGAACCACCCGCTGGAAGCTTTCAAGGCGGAGCCCGCCTTGTTGCCGGCGGCTGCGAGATTTTCGCTGGCGGGATCCGCAGCGGCAATCAGCTTTTGGAAATCACCGGCGGTCGGGAGGCGCCAACCTGCGGGGCACGCAACCTTGGCGGCTTCCCAAGTGTATAGGCGGCCATACTTTTTACAATTGCGATCGTCCCCGTCGGGGCAGAAACTTCCAGCGGCAACTTCGCTGCCAGCGTAGTTCAAATTTTCAGCCATCCAGAGTTGGCCCGCGATTTCTACCACACTATAGCTTTGTCCATCTCGATCGTCTGTAAAATTACTAGAGCATGATACCAGCGTACAAAGGGCAAAGACCATGGAAACCGCATAAACTATCATTGAAAGCTTTTTCATTTTAAAATCATTCCATTTTTATACTACATTCTATATAGAATTTTTCGTCTTTCGGGATTGTTGAGGAGAACTGCGCCACATGTTTAGCGGAACTTTTATTGCCTTTATGATAACTGCTGCGGTCATTATCATAGGAATTAATTTAGCAGTCAAACAGTTTCAAACAGCAAAGACAAAACAGCTACAGGAAGGCCGCGCCAAAAGGGCTCTGCAGGAATTCGCCAAGGATTTAAGTGTCAAGCAGGTGGAAACCACCAAGGCTGCCGACGGCTCTCAATCATCCACCGCCACCAAGGTAGCGCCGGAAGCAGTGATTGATCCGAAGCTAGCCAAGTACATGCAGAAGCTGGAGCCCACCGTTTCCAACATGGTGAACTTCTTCCAAGATTTTCTGCTGTTCAATGGCGTCAGCGACAAACTTCGCATGCATTTGACCGACCAGAATGGAAGCAGTCCCTCCGACGAACTGTCCACCATTTTCCTTACGGACCTGGCTTACATTTCCGAGAAGTCCGGACATCCCGTAAGCATGCAGACTGCGGAATCCTGCGGTTTCATTTCTTTGATGTTGCGCTTGCGTTCCTCCACACCTTGCGAAATCGACTGGAAGCGTTTGACCTTGCAGACCATCGTCAACAACGAAATTGACGTGGACGCCTTGGTCGCCGAACTGAAGCAAAACCGCGCCCCCCTGGAAAGAGCCGGGGACACATTCCTGTTCCCCTCCGTCTTTGCAGATTTCTCTCCAGACGCCACGAAAAAATACATGCGCCTGCTCTACGACTTTTCCGCAGCCCTTGCAAACATCGACGGCAAGCTGACCTTGGCGGAAATTCAGTGGCTCCAGTTCATGGAAAAGTACATTGGCGGCAACCGTTTCGCCAACCGAGCGAAGGATGTTAAGTTCAGTCCCAGAACCCTCAAGTACAAGGACGCTAGTGATTCTACAGACGAGATGGACGGTGCAGCCGTTACCGCAAAGGTGACCAAGCTTTCCGCAGAACAGTGCGCCGAGGATGCCGAAAAGAAACTGAACGAATTGATTGGACTTTCTTCTGTGAAGCAGGAAGTGATTACCTTCCGCAACTTCCTGAAAATTCAAAATGAACGCCGCAAGAAGGGCTTGTCCGTTCCGCCCACGTCTTACCATCTGGTTTTCTCCGGAAATCCCGGCACCGGCAAGACCACCATCGCCCGCATTATGGCTCAAATCCTGAAATCTCTGGGCGTCATTTCCAGCGGGCACTTGGTGGAAGCTTCCCGCAGTGACTTGGTGGCAGGCTACATGGGACAAACCGCCATCAAGACAAACAAGGTGATTGACAGTGCGTTGAATGGTGTACTGTTCATCGACGAAGCCTACACTCTTTCCCGCAGCTCCGAAAATGATTTCGGCCAGGAAGCCATCGACACGCTGTTGAAGCGTATGGAAGATGATCGCGACCGCTTGGTTGTCATCATCGCAGGCTACACCGACGAAATCAAGAACTTCGTGAATTCCAATCCGGGCCTCGCCTCACGTTTTAATCGCTATATCAACTTCCCGGATTATACTGAAAGCGAACTAGAAGAAATCTTCAAGGCTTTAGTGGATCAGTACGATTACACTCTGAACGAATCCGGTCGCAGGGCCTTGCAGGATTGCATCGCCAAGGCTGTCAGCGAAAAGGACAATCATTTCGGCAACGGACGTTTCGTCCGCAACCTGTTTGAAAAGACCATCGAACGTCAGGCAAACCGCCTAGCTCGAGTGGAACATCTAGGCGCCGTAAACATCAGCGAAATCGACGGAAAGGATTTCTAAAGCGCGCATTTTTAGCAGGCAGGAATATTGCGACAATAGGATTAAGTAAATACAAACAGCCCGCAGCGTTGAACTGCGGGCTGTTTTTGCTAGATCCTTGACGGAGCTAGATCCTTCGACTTCGCACCTTCGGTGCTTCGCTCAGGATGACAAATCGCAAGCGATTTGTCACTTAGTGAATGCGGCGTAGATAGCCTTGATAGCCTTTTCGGTATCGGCTTCGTCCACACCGGTAATGATATTGATCTGGGAAGAACCCTGGTCAATGATACGGACGTTCACGCTGCTTTCTGCAAGGGCGGTAAAGAGCTGAGCTGCAACACCGATCTTGTTGGTCATGCCATGACCCACGGTAGCGATGAGGCTGATGCCCTTGAAGATCTTAATGCGGTCCGGGTGCATCTGCTGAGTGATATCTTCGAGAACGACGTGTTCAACGGCTTCCAGCTGCTTGGTATCCACAACGATGCTCATGGAGTCGATAGCGCTGGGGCACAGTTCGTAAGAAAGGCCTTCGCCTTCGAGGACGGCAAGCACGCGGCGACCGAAACCAACTTCCTTGTTCATCATGGACTTTTCGATGTAAATCATGGAGAAGCCCTTACGGCCTGCAACGCCGGTAATGGGAAGCTTGGTGGATTCCGGAGTGGGACCGATAATGGTGCCAGCGTCTTCCGGACGGTTGGTGTTACGGATATTGATAGGAATCTTCTTGGCGCGGCAAGGAGCGATGGATTCGTCGTGAAGGACGCTTGCACCGGAGTATGCCAGTTCGCGGATTTCGCGGTAGGACACGTATTCGATGGGCAGCGGATTTTCCACGATGCGGGGATCAGCCATCAGCATGCCGGAAACGTCGGTCCAGTTTTCGTAGACTTCGGCGTCGATGGCGTTAGCGAGGATAGCGCCGGTAATGTCGGAGCCGCCGCGGCTGAAAGTCTTCAGTTCGCCACGGGTGTTGGAACCGTAGAAGCCCGGAAGCACATAGAGCTTGTTTTCGTCGGAAAGGGCCTTGGCGATGGTTTCGTAGCTGGAGGGGAGAATGCGGTACTTTTCATCGAAAGTGATGATGGGGAAAGTATCCACGAATTCTGCGCCCAGGTACACGGACATAACGCGTGCGCTCAAGTATTCGCCACGGCTCACCAGGTAATCGGTGGTGATGGATTCAACATCATCGCGCAGCTGCTTTTCCAGAAGATCCAGGTCTTCGGCAACCTTAGGTTCAATGCCAAGGTCAGAGCAAATTTCGAGATAGCGGGTACGGATCAGATTCCAGGGCTGGGAGAAATCCAAGTGCTTGGAAGCCAGATCATAGGTGCTATAGAGGAGGTCGGTCAGCTTAGTTTCCTTGGGGTTGCGCTTGCCCGGGGCAGAGACCACAACCACTTTGCGCTTTGCGTCAGCGGAAACGATATTCTTGATCTTACGGAACTGACCTGCGTCGGCGACAGAAGAGCCACCGAACTTACATACGATTCTAGACATGTTTTTCCTTTAGGCTGCCGGCCCCTGGGTCCCAAGCCTCGCGCCCCACTCGGAGCGACAATCCATCGACTCGAACCTACTTGCCTAAGCCAGCCTTAGTGCCCTGAAACGCCTCCATTCTACGTACTCGAATGTAAAATTTTCAAGGCGGGTGTAAAAATAGCAAGAAAAATCGTACAAATCAACCCATTACAACGTGTATAGGAGAGAGGTCCAAATGAAACAGACAGAAAATCTCCTTCGAATCGCCTCCAACTCCAACATTTCGGTGCTGCTCCAGGGGGAATCCGGCTCCGGAAAGGAAGTGGCGGCGCGATACGTACACGATCACAGCAAGCGGTGCAACGGTCCCTTCGTGGCATTGAACTGCGGTGCCATCGCCCACAGCCTCACGGAAAGTATCCTGGAAGGTTCCCGAAAGGGGGCGTTCACCGGAGCGGTAGGCGACCAGCTGGGCGTGGTGCGGGCGGCCAACGGCGGCACACTTTTCCTGGACGAAATTGGAGAAATGCCGCTGGAAGCCCAGTGCAAGTTATTGAGGATTCTCCAGGAACGATCCGTCATGCCTCTTGGCGCAACCACAAACATCCCGGTGGACTTCCGGCTGATTTGCGCTACGAACAGGAACCTCCGTCAGGAGGTCGCCTCCGGACGCTTCCGTGAGGATCTGTACTTCAGGCTGAACGTCTTCCCCATAAAAGTCCCCGCCCTACGGGAACGTAAGGACTTCGCGGCGCTGGCACAAGACATCTGGCGAGAAGCGGTCTATAGTCAAGAAGCCGCAGGACTGGCGGGCGGTTTTCATCCCGACGCCGCGAGCGGTTCCATCCCGCAGACTTCAGGCAGTTTCGTCGCGGCACCGCTGTCGCCGCAAGAGGTGCAGTCTCTCGCAGTAAAACCCTGGCCGGGAAATGTCCGTCAGTTAAAGAACGTGCTGCAGCGTTACGCCCTGCTCGGACCCTACGGAACCTCCCTAGGGGAAATCCTTCGGGACGAATTCGCGGAGACGCTCCCGCCAAACACCACCTGCGAAACAAACCCGCCAGAAGAAATCAAGCTTTACAACCCCACACCTCAATGGAATATCCTTCACGAGGCATTGCAAAAGAACAACTGGAACAAGACGGTAACCGCGCAAAAGCTAGGCATTAGCAGAGGCAGCCTCTGCTATCATGTGAGGAAACATCAGGACACCACCCCGCGGGCGGAACAATCCTGATATGTTACAGGCGGAAAGATCCTGAAACATTTTGATGTTTGGAAATTAGAACTTCAGACCCACGGTAATGTGGTGGTCGCCGCCGCCAAAAGCAGGGCGCGGGCTGTAGCCGTAGTCAAATACGATCATCCCGAAGTTCAGGCCCAGACCGCAGCTGATACCATCTTCGGTATCGGGGCGAATCGCGTAACCTGCGCGGAAAGAAAGCACATCCATATAGTTGACTTCACCGCCAAAGAGCCACTGAGCGTCTGTATCGGCGCGGCGGTAAGCATCCGCAGAAAGATGAAGATTCCACTTATCGGCAACGGGCAGGATTCCAGTAACACCAGCTTGCACGGCCAGCGGGGCCACTTCATCTTCCCCGTCATAATCGCCCATATAACCCAAGTTGGTAAGAGTGGCTGCGAAGGCAAAATATTTGTTCACCCTGAAAGAGCCACCCACATCAGCCAGAAGGGCAATGGCGGATTCATCGTCAATAGTCTGGCTTGCAAAACGGGCAGCGGCTGCCCAGTTGAAAACCTTACCGCGGCTACCAAGACCGGCCTGAACGCTCCAGGCGTAGGCGCCATACTCGTAAGTTTCGTTGCCGTACTCGTCGCGACCTTCGATGTTATCGTAACCCAAAAAGTCTACGGACATGGTCAATGCCAGGGGGTACTTCTTGATTTCAAAAGGAAGGCCATAGTAGGCGGAAACGAAGTTGTCCGCGCTGTTCTCGTTAAAGACCAGCTGATTCAATCCCAGTTCGGCTTCGCTTACAGCGCTTGCAGCCAGGGGATTGCGGGAAGCTTCGGCCACGCGGGCAACATCCGCCACACCGGCGCCAGACATGGCAGCACTGCGGGCAGACACCTGCATGGAAAGATACTTCATGGAAACGCCACCACGATCCACATGCCAATATTCGCCAGCGAAGGCGGTGACAGCGGTCGAAAGCAAAGCAGTTGCAAGAAGTTTCTTCATCATAGGGCTTAAGATACAAAAAAAAGAGGCGCCCCCGCATGATGAGGCCGCCAGTGATACAAAAAAGACGGGCAAATCCCGAGGATTTACCCGTCCCTTTATCCTTTACGCTTTAAACTACTTGCGCCAGCCTTCCATGAGCTTCATGCAGTCTGCCAGAAGTTCTGCGGAGCGGTCCTTGCCTTCGGTTTCCACATAGCAGCGGAATTCCGGAGCGTTGCCGCTGGGACGCAGGTGAACGATGTCGCCAGAGTCAAATTCCATGCGGTAGCCGTCCACTTCGTTGAGAGAGACCATCTTGCCCTGGAATGCAGCACCCTTGTTGAACTTGCTGGGCTTTGCAGTAAACTTGCCGAACAGCTTTTCACCCAGGTTCTTTTCCTTGATTTCAGCAAGCTTTGCCTTGGAAATGTCGGTGGGGAATTCCTTGAGGCGGTCACTTACGGTAAAGCGCTTGGGAAGCTTGCGGAGCAGATCCACCACGCACATCTTCTGTTCGCGAACCATGACCATCACGGCAATCATAGGCAGCAAGGCATCACGAGTAGGCAGAGCCTTCAGGGTGCGGGTAATGCCATCATAAGCGGTGCGCTTCAGGTCGGTCTGCAGCAGGAAACCGCCATTAGCTTCGTAGCCCGCGACGGAAGCATCACCTTCCACCAGGCTTTCCATGCCGGCGATAACATACGGAGAACCGATGCGAGTACGGCAAATCTTTTCAAAGCTTTCGGACTTTTCAAGAGAAGTATTGCAGCTAACAGGAGTTGCAATGCGCTTGATGCCAAGAGCCTGTGCAGCCAAAATACCCAGCACGTCACCGCGGAGCCACATGCCCACGTCATCAGCCAAAAGCGGGCGGTCGGAATCGCCGTCAGTACTGAACACGGCGTCCACATAATCCTTGTGGGTAAATTCGCGAGCCAGTTCTTCATCTTCGGGGCGGATCGCTTCGGTATCCACCGGAATAAACACTTCACTGCGGGCGAAAGGCTTCACGCAGGCACCCAGGCTCTCGAGAACGCGAACCACAATATCGCGGCCAACAGCGGAATGCTGGTAAACACCGATAGTCAAACCCTGCAGGGCCTTTTCACCAAAGAATTCAGGATAACGCTTGCAGTAGTTTTCTTCCGCTTCAGTTTCAACAGCAGGCAGTTCCGGAGCATTCTTCAGCATGCCGGCAGCGTCAAACAGAGCTTCGTCAAAATCCACAGCCTGAGAAACAATGCCCTGCTCGTCAGCCTTGGTAATTTCACCATTGGGATGGTTGAACTTGATGCCGTTACGGTCAGCAGGAATGTGGGAGCCGGTCACCATGATGGTAGGCAGCTTCTTGTCCAGGCCATAGAGGGCGATTGCCGGAGAAGGAATGCGACCGCAGTAAGTCACCTTCCAGCCAGCATCTTCACCAGCCTTTACCAGAGCCTGCAAAATGCGACCAGTACTGGGACGAAGGTCACCAGCAATAGCGATATTCTTTTCGCACTTGTAGCTAGCTTCGCAGTACTTGATAAAGGAACATGCGTAAACATAGCACACACGGTCGGTCATTGCAGAAACCAGGCCGCGGGCACCGCTAGTACCGAAAGCCACACCGGACTGCTTCATTACATCTTGCATTGCAACAGACATTTAAACCTCAATGTTCTTTTTGATCACAAGCGGGCTGAACCCGCATTTTTATCGGCAGGAAAAATAACAAAATAACCGCCTGGAAATTTCCCAGCGGCCACTTTTTAAGTTTCTTCCTCGTGCAAGCCGTCCATTCCGTCTAGACTCTTGGAAAATTCCAAGGCATCCGGCGACCCGTTTTCATACCGGATGTCCGAAATGTTGCCCCCGTTGGATAGGAACATGCCGCAATCTTCCCCGGCAAAAATGGAACCGTAGTAAAGCGAGATTTCAATGGAGGGGAATTTCTTGGCAAAGGCCGTCCAAAATTCATAATCAATTTGAAAGAGCCAGAATTCGTCGGTGGTCTTGTACTGAAGACCGCCCGCCTCGTCAATGACGGTCGGCGCCCCATCAGCAACGGAATGAGTAGCGGGAGCCTTACTTAAGACATCGTCAAAATGCTTGCGAAGTACGTAGACAGCATCGTTAAACTGCACCCTATTCTCGGCGGGTGTTTCCAGAGTAAAAATTCCATGTATAACTGGTTTCATCTAAACCTATCTTCCTAAGAATCCTTAATATAGACTTGTTTCTCGAAAAATGAGGATTATTGGAGATTCAATAAGGAATATTCCAATTTGGAGTGTGGGCGGTTTTTATATAGATTTGTCCATATGTTCAAGGATATTGCACTGGTATTAGAAGGTGGCGGCATGCGCGGGGCTTATACCGCAGGCGTGCTGGACGCATTCCACGATGAAGGATTCAAGTTCGGCGGTTACGCGGGAACTTCTGCAGGGGCCACACACCTTTGCAACTACCTGTCGGAACAGCGGGAACGAAACCTGCGCCTGGACACCATCCACTCTAAGGATCCCCGCTACATGAGCCTTGGAAACTGGCTCAGGACCGGCAACTACTTCGACCTGAAATTCTGCTACCACACCGTGCCGGAGAAAATCGATCCTTTTGATTACGATACTTTCCGCGAGAGAGCCCAAGCTTCGGAGTTTTTTGTTGCGGCCAGCAACGTGGAGACAGGCGGTGCCGAGCATTTCCGAGTCCGCGACTTGCGTACGGATATGGACGCCATCCGCGCTTCTTCTTCGCTGGCACTGGTCAGCAGTCTTGTGGAATACCAAGGCAAGAAAATGTTTGACGGAAACACCGCCGACAGTATCCCCTTTGAGTATATGGACTCCATTGGCTACAAGAAGCAGGTAGTGATCACCACACGGCCTATGGGATACCAGAAGTCTCCCAACTCTCTCCTGTTCCTGTACAAACTGGCGTACCGCAAGTATCCCAACTTCATCAAGGCTGTAGGCAATCGCTACAAGCGATATAACAACTGCCTGAAAACTCTGGCGGAATGGGAAAAGCAAGGAAAGGCATTCGTCTTGCGCCCCACCGTGAATATGAAAATCAGCCGCGTGGAGAAGGACACCGCCAAACTGCAGGCCCTGTACGCCCTGGGACTGAAAGATGCCCGAGACCGCATGCAGGAACTGAAGGAATTTTTAAAGTAACCTCGTTGACCGCAGATTCATTACAGGATGAAACAGCCCGCGGATTCATTATTCTAAATTTGTAATTATGGATAGAGCACGTCGTCGTAAATTTGGCCAGAACTTTCTGGATGTTCCCACCGCCATAGCAATTGCAGGCGACCTGCCGGCAAATGAAGGCGAAGCCGTTCTTGAAATCGGCCCCGGTCATGGCGCCCTCACAGAGCACCTGCTGAACCGCGGTGTGGACCTGACCGCAGTGGAAATTGACGAGCAGTGCGTCGAAGTTCTGAATGGTAAGTTCGGCGACCGCAAGAATTTCCATATTACCAACATCGACTTTTTGAAGTTTGACCTGCAGGGTTTCTTAGACTCTCACGAAAAGCCCTGGGTTACAGGCAACCTTCCCTACAATGTTTCTACTGCGATTATCGCAGGTCTCATGCCCCGACTCCACTTGACAAAGGGCTTTATGGGAATGGTTCAGCTGGAAGTTGCGGAACGCATCTGCGCTGACCCTTGCAGCAGCAATTACGGAAGCCTTTCCGTGCTGGTATCCGCCTTCGCCAATACACAGATCTTACGTAAGATCGGGCCGGAACATTTTACGCCCAAGCCCAATGTGGATAGCGCCACCATGCTGTTGACACCACGCTCCGACGCATTGTCCGCTCCGGAAGGCTTCTTCGATTTCGTTCGTGCGGCATTCACCCAGAAGCGTAAGACTTTGAGCAATTCCTTCGGGAAGGCTTATGACAAGAAGAAAATCCAGGAAGCCATCGAGCTGCTGGACTACCCTACTACCGTTCGCGCGGAAGAATTGTCCCCCGAACAGTTCCTGGAATTTTATAAAGTAATTGTGGGTTAAGCAAAGGGAATATTATGAACTTTCTTGAAGAAAAGATTCTCCGGGACGGCGTCATTAAGGAAGGCAATATCCTTAAGGTCGACAGTTTCCTGAACCATCAAATTGACGTGGATATCATGCGCCAGATGGCATACGAATTCCAGCGTCGTTATCGCGATGTGGAAATCAATAAGATTCTCACCATCGAGGCAAGCGGTATTGCAATCGCAACGCTGTTGGGACATCTTTACGACGTACCCGTAGTATTCGCCAAGAAGAGTCAGACCGCCAACAGCACCGACGACAAGTACGTGGCTCAGGCCTACTCCTTCACTCACAAGAAGATGAACAACGTGTTCATTTCCAAGCCCTACATGAGCGCTTCCGACAAGGTCCTCATTGTGGACGACTTCCTGGCAGATGGCGCCGCAGCACACGCCCTTATCGACCTGGTTCATCAGGCAGGCGGCACCGTGGCAGGCCTGGGCATCGCTATTGAAAAAGGCCAGCAGAAAGGCGGCGCCACCCTCCGTTCCGAAGGCTACCGCGTAGAATCCATCGCTATCGTAGAATCCATGGACTGGGAAACTCAGACCATCAAGTTCCGCGAACAGCCGGAAATCCCGCTGAAGAACACCAACTTAAAACTTGGCTAGATCCCCGATCAAGTCCGGGATGACAAAACGCATGTCATTCCGAGCGCACACACACGTCATTCCGAGCGAAGTCGAGGAATCTAGATTCTTCGACTTCGAGCCTCCGGCTCTCCGCTCAGAATGACACTTAAGAGGAAAACATGAGTACTTCATCTGAAAATATCTATCAGCTGGACGGTCGCGTCCCGGTGATGAAGGCGGTACCCTTCGGCCTGCAGCATGTGCTGGCCATGTTCGTCTCGAACATCACCCCCATCATTATTCTCGCAGGTGTCGTAGGTCTTGAAAAAGGCCTTACCGCCTCCCTCATTCAGAACTGCATGATCATTGCGGGCATCGGCACCATGGTGCAGCTCTATCCCGTCTGGAAAATTGGTTCCCGCCTGCCCATCGTCATGGGCATTAGCTTCACCTTCCTTTCCGTTTCCATCGGTATTGGAACCACACAGGGCATGGGCACCTTGATGGGCGCCGTCATCGTAGGCGGTATCGTAGAAGGTCTCCTGGGCCTTTGCGCAAAATACTGGCTGAAACTCATCCCCCACATTGTGGCAGCTACCGTGGTGACCGCCATCGGTTTCTCTCTGTTGCCCATTGGCGCAAATTCCTTCGCCGGCGGCATGGGTTCTCCCGACTTTGGAGCAACCCAGAACTGGATCGTTGGATCCGTAACCCTGTTGACCTGCTTACTCACTCAAGTATTCGCCAAGGGCTTCCTCCGCTCCCTCTCCGTTTTGGTGGGCCTCGTCGTAGGCTACATACTAGCCCTGTGCATGGGCATGGTGGACTTCTCTGGACTTGCAGGCTGCAGCATTGTGGCACTTCCCAAGATCCTCCCCTTCACTCCGGAATTCCACTTGGGACCCATCCTTTCCGTCATCGCCATCTTCCTGGTTTCCGCAACTGAAACCGTGGGCGATTCCAGCGCACTGGTCAGCGGCGCTCTCAAGCGTCAGATTCACAAAGTCGAAATGGGCGGCGCCATCTCCTGCGACGGCTTCGTCAGCACCATCTCCGGTATCTTCGGCTGCACCCCCATCACCTCCTTCAGCCAGAACGTGGGTCTCGCTTCCCTCTCCGGCGTAGTGAACCGCTTCACCATCGCCACAGGCGCCATCATCATGCTGTTGGGCGGCATCTTCCCGCCGGTGGGCACGCTACTCACCACCATCCCCCAGGCTGTGCTTGGCGGCTGCACCATCATGATGTTCGGTTCCATCCTGTTTGCAGGTTTCGGCATGATGGCCAAGAGCGGCTTTAGCCAGCGCAACATGATCATCGTGAGCCTCTCCCTCAGCGTAGGCCTAGGCTTCACTCAGGCAACAGGCATGTTCAAGGCATTCCCCCAGATCATCCAGACCATCTTCGCAGAAAACTGCGTGGCCGTGGTGTTCCTGCTAGCCGTAATCCTGAATTTGGTATTGCCCAAGGACAAGGAATAATGACGCAAGGGGCTCCGCCCCCCTGGACCCCCATGTAAAACTTCAGACCCATAAGCGTTGCTTAAGGGTCATTTGTTTTACAGTCTTAGGGGCACTAAAGTGCCTCCTAAGTTTTTCAAGATTCAGCAGTTTTATATTTCAAGAAGAAAATCTTCTCGCTTTAGGTTGTTTTCTTCATAAGGATGTTCTGTGGGATACCCAACAGGATTGCAAAGCAAGAGATGGGATTTACCCAAGCTATCGCGAACCACCCGCTTGATGGCAGAGTGAGTGTGTCCCGCCTGCCAGATGGAACCCTCGTCCAGATTTTTCAGGAATTCATCTCCCTGAAAGAAGAAGTAGGTGGAGTTGGGATTGGTCAGGTACATTTCCGCCATGCCGAATTCCATAGGCAGAAAATGAGTCATCATGATTTTCGGGCGAGCCGCCGTCAGGTCATTCATGACGGACTTATAGTGAGCCCAGAGAGCAGCCACATCATTGCCCTTGTAATTCCAGTGGCGTCCATCAAACCAGCGAACTTTCCACATTAACTTGTAATCTTCAATGCGAGCATCCGGATTGTGCTTATAGCTGAAATCGCACATCCCCATGCAACCCGCAAATCCGCCCAACGCACTATTTTCCAGCAGGTGGACGTTGGGAATTTTTGCAGCCTCCTGCAAGTAGAACGCAATCTTACTTTCGGAAGTAGGAAAGTCACGATCTGCCCCAAACACACCCTCACGTTCCGTAATGACATCGTGATTGCCCAGGCAGATATAAACTTGGCTATACTTTTCCGAAATAAACTTCAGGAACTCTACATAGGTGAAGTAATTATTCGCAATGTCCCCAGCGATACAGCAAACATCCGCCAGCAAAAAATGTTTCTCAAAGAAATCCTCAAAGCAACGGCGCAGCAAAGGCACCGTCCTTGTCAAAGGCGCATAAAAATCAATATGCAAATCACTAACGAAGAAACAGGTCACTTATCCAACTCTCCAGCCTGCGTTAAAACCATATTACGAACACCTTCGCTAACATAAAAAGAAAGACGATTCATCTCATCCATAATAGGTTTTACTTCACCGATAATTCCATTTGATTTCGCTTTAAGCAAGACTCCTAATGTTCCAGTTACAGTTAAACCTAGAAATTTGGCAGTTTTCTTTGCCGTTATCTCTCTAATAACGGCCTGCGGAACAGACACCACACCATACAAACGGTGAAGTACGTTCAAAAGGTTTAAATTTCCAAGAATGATTAATGGGGTAGAATTAATTACAACTCTACGCATTTTTCAGTTCTTCCATAAACTCATTTTCGTTTTCAAAATGGAATATGGAAATGCCCTTGCTACCGAGATACTTTACAAAGTCCTCTTCGGTCATTCCCGCAATCTCAGCGCAATACCCAACAGAAACTCCAAGATTTCTATAAAATTCCAGAGCAACGGCACACTTTGCAAAAGAAAGTGCACGTTCCTTGTTCATGTGGGTATCAAACAATACCTCTTCTGGAATATTCATGGATATTTGGCACACGGGAAACCTCTGGCTTACAATATACCTTAAATTTACATCTTTTGCAACTTTGACCATACAGTCTCCTTGTCTACTTTTTCCGTTTTCCTCCAAGGCACAATACACCATTAAAGGAAAAACACATAACAGAAAAGCATCCGATTCTTTTCGGATGCTTCGGAGACTATTTCGTAGCGCTCGGGATGAATATAGCATTACGCCATTTCTTGGCAAGCGTTAATTTGTAAATAATCAGTAAAAAATCACAGTTTATACTTTGCGAGTTTCCGCAACCCAAATCTTAACAGCGGTGTTGCTTTCCACAACAGCCTTTACATAATGAAGGCCGCTTGTCAAATGGCCACCGACATCCAACTTCAGGCAGACCCCATAAGTATCGAAACACACCTTCTTCATCTGGATGGCCGTAGCATGAACCCTGGATTCCACAGGAGTCTCATCGCCCACATAATTTGCCATCAGGCAGCGGGCGGTTTCGGGATCGATTTCTTTAAGGGATCGGGTACGTCTTGTTGCCATGAGGGAAAATGTGGAAAAAAAAATTGATAAACAATTGGGAAAAGAAACACCTAGGTCGCTACCCTTTTCCCTCCCGAAATGAATCGGTCAGCCTCTCTACAGTAATGCTATCTTCAACTCCATTTACAAAACGAGTAATTTGCCATACATCTTCTTTTAAAAGAGGCATATAAAAAAAGTGTCCCGTCTTAATAGAAGCATACTTATAGCAATCCTTCAATGCACAAATTTTTTCTTCATACTGATCACTGTCAACAGCAAGAGATGAAGATTTATTCACGCTTTTGACCTCAAATAAATGAATCCTACCAAAACCGTCTTTCATTACAAAATCTGGATATGAAAAATGGGAGCCATTTGAATAATATTCAAATTTGATTTCAGACATTTCAATAAAGTTCTTACCCCAAAGATGCTTGAGTTCCACCTTTTTGTCGTTAAACAGCGCCGGCTCCAATTCTTTTGCAATGTCAACACTTGCAGCAAAGCCCTCTTGAGCAAGTTTCCGCAAAACAGAACACCATTCACGTTCGGCTTCACTATCAAAAGAGAATTTATTTGTATTTTCCGCTCGTTTCCATACCCAATCATCAATATTATTGAAATTGCCATTTTCAACATAAGATGAACTCGACGGGAAAGAAGATAAAACTTCATTTCCTTGATCATCCCTGCGAAGATCCATACTTTCGTCATAGTTACAAATGAAAGTATCGTATTCCTTTTGAATGGCATCTAGATGTTCACAGAACTTATTCCATCTTTGAACACTGCTGCCAGCATAGCTATAACACAGTCTTTTTATTTCCTCGTTACAATTCCGCAGTTTTGAATACAACTCAAAAATGCTCTTGAATGCAACAGGGTCTTTTTGATTGGCTAAAAATGATTCTATATCAAAACCTTTTCGCTGAGTAAGAGGTTTTAACACGGTTGTTTTTACTTTTAATTCGGAAACAATCGCAGAACCACCATCTCCATACAATTTAACACGTCGTGTTGTTGCAGTTTCCGGAACAATCCCCCAGACCCAAGCGGTCATCGCCAACTCCTGAGCTTCCGCAGTAAGTGTTTCAAAATCCATTAGCCTTGGATTTCGACGAACACGCCCCATGACCTGTTCATCCAGCTGCTTACTTTTCACATCGCGAACCTGATACAGCATGCAAGCTCGAGGAATATCCCATCCCTCAGATATCACCATCTTGAAGATGATTACATCAATTGTTGATGCTTTTGACTTTGCATAGTCTTTCCATTTATCAAGAGAGAGTTTGCCAACCTTATCGTTAGTCTTGCAATTCTCCTTTTTATCTACAATACTCATCCACTTGAGATGCTGGTATTCAGGCTTATTCAAAATGGATTCTATATTGGTCCATTCCTCTTCTGCCTTTTCCTTATTTGAAATCTGGATGATGAGGCAGGGATTTACTCCCAACAAATTGCGATACTTTTCTTTAACCTCTTCAAATTTTTGAAATGCATTTTCAACAGTATCTTCTTCAGCTCCCCAAACAACTTTCTTGATCAGTTTGACATCTTGAGCATCTTCATCCGATATGACCACATCCGGTTTTTGTCCACGTTTAAGATTGGGCGTGGCAGACATCATGATGGTCTTAGAAAAGTATTCCGAGGACAGCGAATCCAAATTATTGGTCGCTTGATGACATTCGTCCTTAATGAGGTAAATTTTCTTGTTTAAGCCCTGACCCAGAAAATACGCGGTCATTGTCCTTAGAAAATTTTCCAATGCACCCTGTTTTAGGCGGCTACCATCTTTGTACAGATCTCGAGCCAGCACATATACGTTATAATCCGTAGGGATAAAGACACTTTCTTCTTCACCCGCTTCCGAAGAAATCAAAAAAGGATTCAAGTTCGGAAATACGCCTGTATCCGCACATTCCTGAAACACGTCATAATTTTGCTTTGCAAGATTTCCCTTGGAAAGGGTACTGACTAAAAAGACAACATCGTCATTATTCGCTAATACCCGATTCATGAAATCGGACATCATTCTTGTTTTGCCACTTCCCGTAGGCGCCCTGAATGTAACAACATGCTTTTTGTCAACAACATCCATCAATCTGGATACAGCATTGCACTGGAGGTCTTTGGCTTCCTGAAGCATACCTTAGTCCTCCCCTTTTTCACGGAGAACTTTTTGCGTATTCTGGAAATTTGAACAAACCCACTCCGTTTTTTCCTGTAACGTAGAGAACTTTTCCTTTCCGTACAATGTTTCGTCAATTACATCGAAAGGAGTCTTTCCTTCCGTGAATTCAAAATTTGCGACAGAATCGATTTCGTAAACATCAAGGTTTCCGCCATAAGGCTCATTTTCCTGAGCCCACTTGAAATTCTTAGAGCCGTCATAGCACTCACCGGTCATAACACGCTTCAAGCGCTTGGTAGTAACATCGAGAGCGATTCCATTGGGATTGGTCGGATTAATTTCATTGACCTGACACAGGATGAAACTTCTCTTGCCACCATCTTGTTTATTCAAGTCAAGAACTGCATGTCCGGTAGTTCCGCTACCAGCAAAGAAATCCAATATGGTTATATCATCACCCATATTTACCATTTCAATCAAAAAATTCAATAGTGATACGGGCTTCGGATTATCAAAGGCATCTTTCTTCAAAATCTTTTCAATTTGTTTAGCTCCATCTTCATTAGTTCCCACACCAAGTTTAGAATTAATGTTATTTTGAGGTGCCTTGGTAGAATCAGTATTTTCACGTTGGAATCTCACAGAAAACTTTTCCGATTTCACAAGAAAATAAGTACCCTCTTTTACTTCATCATCAAGAGTTTCCTGATTCCATTTCCATGGTCCTGTAGCATCAAATGAATTTTTATTCAATCCGTCTTTTACCACAACGGATCCATGTAGTTGCACCTTTCTATTTGAATTCATGGAGTACGTTCCATCCGGTATATTAAACCGAACAGTTCCTGCAGGGAAGGTTATTTTCTTTTCAGCATTTCCTGAATTTAAAAGCGGCGCATCACCGCCATCTATTTTTCCCTGTGCGAATTTATGGGACTTGCTTACGCCATTTCCATAACATAGCACATACTCATATTTTTTTCTAACCTTCTTGGACAAAGACGGAGGTGTATCTGTTTTTTTCCAAAGATACGTTGCGATGAAATTTCGTTCTTCAAATATTTCATCAAATAAGCATTTTATATAAGCCTGATTTCTATCATCAATACTACAGAAAATTACACCACCTTTAGAAAGCAATTGTTTCGCCAAAACCAGTCTCGGATACAGCATCGAAAGCAAGTTATCCCTAGTAATTGCATTCTGGTAATTGGTTTCCGCAGAAACACCCATGCTATCCTTTCCATACGGAGGATCAATGTAAATGACATCGACCATCCCTCTATACTGGATTAGCAAATTCTGCAAGGCTTCATAGTTGTCCCCAATAATCAACTTATGTATCGGGCCATCGTCCGTATGAATACTCAAATCTTCGTTTTTCTTGAAGTACTTTATATCGTTGGTGCACTTGACATCTAAACGCTTATCAAAATGGAATCCCGTACGTTTATAGGTGGTTCCCAATTCAGCGATGGCAATGGCTTCGTCTAAAGAATCCGCGTTACTGATTAACTTTTTCAAAAGTTCCGCATTTGTCGGCTCAAGAATTTTATCAACGACTCTTTTTTCGATATCGTCAACCAAACACTTGATTGTTTCACCAATATTGCCAGTTGTCTTTTCCATCGCTCCCACTCCTTGAGGATTAAAGGTTGAACCTGAGTTCAGCCCGTATTCAGAGCAACCTGGCACATCATTTTCAAATCATAAACAAACGACGGAAGTACCCCTAGGAAACAATCCGCCCAGGGTACAATACGCCCATGACATCCATAGGCTTCCGAGATTTGTCTTATTCTTCGTGTTGAAAGTGTCTAAGTTCCAGGTAGAGAACAAGAGCAAAACTCACCAAGAGTCTTGCTCGTTCTACATTACCAAACCACGATTAAATTGAAAAAAAGGGCGGAGGGGTTGATGCATCTATCTACCTGGGGCCTTAGACTGCCTTACACAAATAAATACAAACAACCCGCGCCCCATAAAGGCCGCTTGCAAGCACGCAATGCGTGCAGCAAAACGTTGCCGACATAAAAGCCGACAGACGCGAGCGTTCGTCCCATTCTCTGTGTTTTGAAAAGTGTCTAAGTTTCCAGGTAGAGAACGAGAGCAAAACTCTCTATTTACCTTGAATATAGCTTAAAAACCTTATTCAAGTCAATAAAGAAGCATGTTTATTTGATTTAATTCGCCTAAATCTCCTCACTAAGCGATTCCAAAACCTGATCGCCCAAGCTTGTTAAACGATATACTTTTGTACTACTATTCGGCTTGTCTGGAGCAGACGCTTCAACATATCCCAAAGAAATAGCGGGATTCAGGTACATTTCTCTAAAATTCTTACGATCACTCAAGTACAAAGCCCGCATTATTTCCTGACGGTTCATAGAACCTTTCATAACTTTCATGAGATGCAAAATACGTTCATCAATATTCTCCGCATCATGGGGGGTGACTTGGGGGGTGACTTGGGGGGTGACTTGGGGGGTGACTTGGGGGGTGACTTGCTGGGTGACTTGCTGGGTGACGCCTAAAGGCAGGGTCAATTTGAAGCCGTATTTGGTTTCCTCAAAGATTGGCAAAGCTCCTTTTGCATAGATGGGCAGGTATTTCCATGTATTACGTACTCCAGATCCAAGGCGTTCAAAACGGCCCATCTGAACCATGAAATTACAGATAGTTGGATTACGGGCGAAAGGTTCCAGATTCGCCGGAGTAATTCTATCAATGTAGTACTGAACACAGGGATTGGTAAATTCTACACGGTCCTTGTAAATCATAATTCTTCCAGGCGACCCGTGCATATACTCCCGATGAGAAATGATGTTAGACACCGCCTCACGGAAAATTTTGCCACGCAAACTGATCCGTTGATCCCCTTCCAGGTAGAATGGATCCGGCAAATGCTTGGAAATGAAATTCATGACTTGCTCATAAGTCTCAATTAGATTCGTACGAATCATGACGCGGTCATCGTAACGGATTTCATCTTCACGGCGTAACAGGCAATCAAAAAGTAATGCGGGATCGGCCCTGAAAATAGCCTCATCCGTTCCAAACATTAAGATAGCGGCAAGGTTTAAGCAGCGCTCATTTGAATCTCGATCTACGGTATAGAAACCGCCATATTGCAATAGTTCTTCAAAGGTAAGATCCGCCCATGGGTGATTATTGAACGTTACTGCCATCAGATTTTGCGCCTTACGGCAAAGTTCCGGACGTAAATCATTCATGTCGAATCCGTGCATGGGGCGTTTCTCTGTAAAAAGTCCCAACTTACGAGTCAAAACACCTGACAAAACGTTAGTATTGCGGGTGACGAAATCACCATCATCACTACGCAGGTAAACCTCCCCATTGCAACGATGAATTTCAGAACTTGTTTGAACTTGGCAAACAATAATCGTTTTCCCTTCAACAACACATTCCTCTGGATAAAGATTGCATGCTGGATTTATTTTCGTTGTGTTATGAGCGAGATTGACCAAATCCTTTTTCATTTGAGGAACCGCCAAAGGGTTCACGCCCACAACCGTTCCTTCATCATCAACACCGAGGAAGATGAACCCACCTATTGAATTGAGAAAAGCACAGACAGTTTCAAAGATACTATTAGGCAACTTATCTTTGGCCTTTTTATACTCCACACGCAAGCCTTCCCCTGCATGGAGCATTTCCAGTACATGCTCGTTTATCATTTTGATATAGTACTCCTTAAAAGAAAAAACACCAGTTTTAAACTGGTGTTTCAGAGCACTATTCCGTAACGCTCGGGATAGAATATAGCATTCGTCTATTTTCTGGCAAGCGTTACTTTGTAAATAAACAGTAAAAATCCCCCGCGGCATTCACCGCGAGGGACTGGAGTGTTTGGTACATCTATCGTTATCAGCAAGCGATCCGCACTTCTCTCGCCTTGGTTATATTTGGTACATTCGTGCGTCTAACGTTATTAGCGTTCGGCCTGGAACACCATGCGGGACATGGTTACGTGGCCGCCCATGTTGGCGCGGACCATGTAGACGCCGCTAGGTAAGCCCTGCATGTAAGGCTTTGCGTTCAGGACGCCGCCAGCATATTCAGCGCTGAAGGTGGCGACACGATGGCCCATAAGGTCAAACACCTGGACTTGTGCCATACCGGATTCGACAACGTGCAGGGTATTTGTGAAAATTCCGTCCTTATCTTCAGAGCTGCTGGAGCCCGGGTTTTCGCCGCCGTTCTCTCCCGAGTCAGAGGAACTGCTTGCGGGTTCACCTGCGGAACTGCTGGATTCAGGAACGTCACCGCCTTCTTCAGGATCAGAATCCACGATGGACTCATCTGTAGCAAATACAATGCCTGCCACGTCAAATTCCAGCTGGTCGATGTTGGGGCCGCCCAGTTCAGAAACAGACTGCAGCTTCAGAACGTTCACGCCCTTCTTAAGATTGACCTTGATGGCAATGGAATCCCAAGTCACCCAATCCGCGGTGGGCGGGAAGGTAGCTACACCATAGCTAGTGCCCTCAACGAACAATTCCATCTTGCGGGTATCGGTCTTGCCATGAGCATAGCGGATTACCAGAGTTGCATTTTCGTGGGCAGCGGGAGAATAAAGGTCCCAAATGCCGTAGCTGGTGACTACGTTTGTGAAGTTGAAGAATCCTGTATCTAGGAAGCCTCTATTGTCGCTATCGCAAGAGCCCACGCCATCGGTAAGGACGCATGCTTCCAAGCTAGAGAGAATATTGACGTTAGCGCTTACAATTTTTGCTTCTGTAAGAACCGTAATGTTTGCGGTGCGAGTTGCGGCTTCCACTTCGGTGCTGCCGCCCTTGGTCACGATATTGATATCATAGACGCCAGCCTTGGTGGGAGTGCCGCTAATGACGTAGCGAGAGTTTGCTGCATCCAGAGTTGCGGTAACGCCGGCAGGCAATCCAGTAATGGTAAGGCCATCGCAGTTGCTGTAACCGAAGGCGTATTCCGTAATGGCGTCGCCCAGCATAATAGTCTGGAAGCTGGAGCCTGCGCCCTGCTTTTGAATTGCAGGAATCTTGGGTCCCACTTCGCCACCCACCAGCATGATATCCGGTGTGGGCGCCTTATCGATGCCTGCACCCAGCCAGAAGCCCAGATGAGGCGGCTGGTTGTAAGCGGTATTCTGCCAGCTCATGCCGTTGCGGTAAATGGGGTCATGAGCCAGAGTGTAAAGGCGATGTGTGGTAGGAATAGTGGTAGTGTAAACATACAGCTTGGAGGCGCCATCGTGAAGGATAACTTCTTCGCGCCAGTCGCCAAAAAGGTCGCCGCTAAAGTTGGGAGTTGCCTTGGTGGTGTTGCAGCTGTTGCCTTCCAAAGTCACCAGGTCACCAAACTTCTTGGAAGAATAATTCCACTTGCTAATCTTGTTTCCGTCCAAGAGTTCGTCCTGAAGGTCGCCGTCCCAATAGATGCGGAAGTTTACGGAGTAGCGGCTGCCCACAACAGTACCCTTTGCGGAGTAAACGTTACTGTTGGCGGTACTCCACATTTCGTGACCGCGGCTAGTGCTGTCCACATCGGCGGCAAGGCCACGACCGTTATCGCTATCGCTTGTAGCACGCCACAGAATAGTTCCGGTGCGGGCGTCGTGCAGTTCGTAACCGTAAGGCTTGTCTTCGTGAACCTGCCACACTTCCAGGCCTTCGTGATCCGGATCCAGGTCGCCAAAATGAATGGCATCGCCATGACCCAGGCCTGTGCGGTACATGAACTTTCCGTTATGGTCAATAGCGCAAGCTCCTTCGATAATTTCATCGAAGCCATCTTCGTCAACATCGCCGGCAGAAAGATTGTGGTCGCCCTGGCCGTAGCATTCACTGCCCTTGGTGGCGGCATTATAATACCAACGCTGGCTTAAAGTTTTTCCGTCCCAGTCGAAGGCGGCAACGGCCATACGGGTGTAGTAACCGCGCTGGAAAACCATGCTGGGTTTCTGGCCATCCAAATATGCGTTGGTAGCCAAGAATCGGTCTACGCGGTTGCCATAGGAATCGCCCCAGCTAGAAACGGTTCCGCGAGCGGGATTGTAATTGACAGTAGCCATTTCCACACCGGTTTCGCCGTTGAAAATGGTCAGGTATTCGTTACCACTCAACACATAGCCACTAGAATTGCGGTAGTCTTTAGTGTGGTTTGTTTCGCTGGCGGCTGCACCCTTGCTAATGTACTTGCCGGAACCATCCTTGGTGCCGGGGGCAGTCTTCATGGCCACTTCGGCCTTACCGTCGCTATCGTAGTCGCCCACCAGCATCTGAGTGTAGTGAGCGCCAGCGCGAATGTTCACGCCCAAGTCAATGCGCCACAGTTTCTTGCCGTTAAACTTGTAGCAATCCACAAACACATTGCCGGTATAACCCTTCTGGGAATTGTCCTTGGAATTGCTCGGGTCCCACTTCAAAATCAGTTCATATTCGCCGTCGCCATCCACGTCACCTACGGCAATATCGTTGGGGCTGTAAGTGTAGCTGCCGCTAGCGTTTGAACCACCTGCGGGACGATCCAGATTGATCACCAGCTGTTGGGAACCCCACACAGAGACGGACTTGTCTGCGGACTTTTCCGTGCCGTTTACTACCGGACGAACTTCATACTTACTGGAACTTGTTCCCTGAGGATCCGTATAATTGGACGCAGCCTTTCCATCAAAGCTTGCAATTTTGGAACCATCACGATAAAGATTGAATCCGGTTGCGTTGCCATCGGTGCCCAGCACACGCCAGCTCAGGTATACACCGTTACTGACTTTTACTGCCACCAGGCCTCGATCCAAGGCTTCCATCTGGCGAGTCGCATTTGCCACTCCAAAACCCATTGCAAGCGTAAGGCCTGCATACACCATAAGCTTTTTCATAAACATCCCTTGAACAGCCTAACACCACATTACAACTGTCCATTCTAAATATAAATATGGACGCCACAATTATCACTGAACCAGACATTTTGCTGTTGTCCACCGACAACGCAGGATTTTGTGCGTTTTTACGCGTTTTTTTATTATTTTCAGTAAAAAAGGACCATTTTATGCGAAAAAATCTCGGCGCCAAACCCTATTTGTACCCCCAGCCGGTACTTGTCATCGGCACCTATAACGAAGACGGAACCCCCAACGCCATGGTGGCCGCCTGGGGATGTGTCAGCGATGTGAATCAGGTAGCCATTTACGTAGCCAACAGCCACAGGACCATGGACAACATCAAGGCCCGCAAGTGCTTTACCGTCAGCATGGCCACCGCCGCAAACATCAAGGAAATCGACTATCTGGGACTGAATTCCGGTCATAAGGTCACCGAAAAATTCGCCAAATCCGGCCTTACCGCCGTAAAGAGCGAAAACATCGATGCGCCCCTGATTGCGGAACTGCCCCTGACCCTGGAATGCAAAATGGTGAGCTACGCCGAGGAACCGGAACTGCTTTTAGGCGAAGTGGTGAACGTTACCGCCGACGAATCCATCCTGGACGCAAGCGGAAAAATCGACATGAAGAAGTTAAACCCCATCTGCTATGACTCCGCAGGCCATGGATATTACGAAATTGGCGAAAAAGTGGGTAATGCCTTCAGCGACGGAAAGTCCATTCAATAACATGTAATTAAATTTGGGCGCGATGGCAGAAACATCCAAAAAAAACGGAACTGACGGATCGTCAGCGGGAGATTTTGAATCTCGTACGCAAAGGGCTAACCAATGCGGAGATTTGCTACGTCCTGAACATTTCCGCGAATACGGTAAAAGTCCATCTGGCCAACATCTACAGGATTCTGGAAGTAACTAACAGAACGGAAGCGGCCACTGCCGCCACAGAAATGGCGGACACTCCCCCCGAAAAGAAGGACGTGACTCTCGCCATCACCTACAGCGATAGCTATAGGAATTCCCCCTTAGCTCACGACCTGTCCCACTCCGTGATCGCAGCGCTCCGTAGTTTTGAAGTATTCCAGATTCAGCTCTGCACCGAAGATTCCATTCCCAGCAATGTTACCTATCAGGTAAGCCTTACGACGCCCCAGGATGAAAGCCAGGGTTTATTCGTAAGCCTCCATCTTGGCAGCAACAATTCCCTGCTATGGTCCTGCGTGCAAAAAATCGAAAGCAGCGATCAGATTCCACTTCTTTCCGATCAGATTGCCATCCAGATTTATCGCAACGCAATTCTGTCCGCCACCGAAGTCTATACCAATAATCCTAATGCAACTCCCAAGTGGTGGTACGCATCCAGTCACACCATCGTGAGGATGGAAAACCGCAACAAGGAATATCTGGAAAAGAGCGAAGCCACACAGCAATCCTTGCTGGAAAATCCAAACCACAGAGATTTCGTCGTATGCGCCTTAGCTTGCGTCTACTACGCTTCCCTAACAGAACATTGGATCGGTTCAGAGGAATGCGCTATCAAGCTGGGTAAAATCGCATGTCAAACCATGCAGGAAAATCCTTCCTCGATTTACTCCCAGTACACCAGCGCGCTGTACAACATGTTCCTGGGGAAATGTAACGTAGCAATTGCCACCTTCGAAGATCTGCTACAGACCAAGAGCCCCATCAGTATCGTTTGCCGCAGGCTTCTGGCCCAGCTATACGCCATCGTAGGCCGCACGGAAGAATCCAGAATACAGCTGGAGGAATACGATCAGCGCGTTCCCAAGAACATTCACCAGCCTTTCCAATATGTAGCGGACGCATACCTCGCATTTATCAAGAGAGATTATGATAGGTGCGCCACTATTTCCGAACAGTTGCTCATGTTCCATCCCGAGGCAATCTTCGGAAGATTATTCATGATCGCCTGTAGCTACAGAGTAGGCAAGATGGACGAACATCAAACCCATGTGGATGCCCTCTTTGAACACCATCCCGGGTTCACCCTGAAGGACATGAGTCCCTTCCTGGACGTTTTCCCGCCTACGGAAAAAGACCATGTTCTAGACTGCTTGACGGCTTTTTTAGATATTTTCCGTCAAGAATAATCCTTCCTTATTCCAAATAAAGAACTTCACCCATTTGCGGGGTTAACAAAGGCTTGCCTGATTCTTCGGCGGCCTTTTTTGCATTTTCCAGAGGTTCGTAGTAGCTGTGCTTGGAAAGGCAGAATCTGGAATTATGCACGGTCATGTAGCGGGCCGCATTCAGTTCCTTCATCTCTGTTCCCAGATATTCGGGCATGGTGTGAATCAGAGCCCAGTCCTCATTGTACTGGCCGTTTTCCAGAATGCCAAGGTCAATGCTAGGAAACTTCTTGCCGATTTCCGCAATGTGTTTTCCGTAGCCGGTGTCGCCGCCAATCCAGATGGTGCGCTTGGGAGATTCCACCACGTAGGAAGCCCACAAGGTGCGATTCTGTCGCAGGTCTCGGCCGGAGAAATGGCGGGCGGGTGTTGCGGTAACCTTGAAATTCTGACTCGAGTCTGCCGCGATCTGTGTAGACAGCGCGGGAGACAACTGCGCGGATTCCCACCAGTCCAACTCAATGAGTTTTTCTTTTGGGTAGCCCCAGTATTCAAAGTGTTCGCCTACGCCCAGGCCAAGAATCACCTTGCCAACGCGAGGCTCCAGTTCCTTCACCGCCTTGTAATCCAGATGGTCCCAATGGTCGTGGCTAATCACCAGGAAATCAATATCCGGAAAATCATTGGGCTTGTAAACGTCGGTTCCCTTGAACATCTTATTCACGAAACTGACCGGAGAGCCGCTGTACAAAATGGGGTCGATAAGAAATTTCTTACCGGACAGGTTAACGAGATAACTGGAATGCCCGAACCATACCAGCCAATCTTTGTCCGCGGGGAGTTCACGCAAGTTTGTTTTGATGACAGTAAGGGCTGTATCGGGTATTTTCTGCGCCGTATCCTTGCTGAAGAGAAACTCAATACCGCTGGCGACGAAACCCTTCTCGCTGACCATAGTTTTGGTAGGCTCCAGATTGACGAACTGCTTTAAGGATTTGTCATAGTTGGGTGACTTCTTGATGCGTTCAAGGCGCTCGCCCTGAGGCAAACGGCCAAAACTTTCTTGACTGAAGAACAACACTCCAATATCTCCTAATGCGAAAAGGACTGCTAGAACGATTGCGGTAACCATAAATTTTTTCTTCATTAAAATACCAAATTTATGAAACGCAGTTTTTTACAGCGCGGCCAGGACATCTTCTGTAATTTGATCCGGGTTCAGGCGGTTGCGATGGCAGAGATCCGCAAAGCTGACCTTGTCGTAGAATTCCTTCTTCAAGCCCTTCACAAGCACCTTCATGCTGCTGGGACCGTAGAAGGCTGCGATCTTTTCGCCGAAGCCGCCTGCGGTAACGCCGTTTTCCAGAGTCACAACAACCTGATGGTTTGCCTTCAGAGATTCCAGAAGTTCTTCGTCGACGCCGCTTGCAAATCGCGGATTGATGATGGTTGCATTGATTCCCTGCTTGGCAAGTTCTGCGGCAACGGCAATACCGCGCTGGTAGAAATCGCCCAGAGCGATAATTGCCACCTTGGAACCTTCCTTATCAACCTTGTAAGTGACCTTGGAATAGTCGGTGTCAAATGCAACATCGCGATGGGCAACGCCATTGGGAATGCGGACAGCCATGGGGCACTGCACCTGATCCACTGCGTAATCCATCATGGCCTTTGCTTCTTCTACGCAGGTGGGGCAGAGGTAAGCCAAGTTGGGAATGTTCACCATCATTGCAATATCGAAAATGCAAAGATGGGTGGTGTCGTTCATGCCGTCGGCTCCGCTCATGGTAATGAGCAGGGTGGCGGGATTGTTATTGGCGCACAGGTCCTGGGAAAGCTGGTCGTAAGTGCGCTGGATAAACGTACTGTGAGTGCTGTAGATGGGTTTGGCGCCACCCTTGGCCAGGCCACTGGCCAGAGCCACGGCATGCTCTTCTGCAATACCTACATCAATAAACTGCTTGCCCGCTTCCTTACGCTGGGGCTCAAAAAAACCAATGCCTGCAGGAACCGCAGAATGAATCACAACCACCTTCGGGTCCGCCTTGATTTTCTTCATCAAGTAGTCGCCCAAGATGCCGCCCCAGGATTCGCCATCGCCCCAATCCTGATAACCCGTCTTTGCGTCAAAAGGAATGCTCCAGTGATAGGCTTCCTTGTTCTGCTCCGCGAAAGAAAGGCCCTTGCCCTTTAAGGTATGGATGTGAACAACCACAGGCTTTTTGGAATCCTTCACCTTGTTAAAGGCTGCAATCAAAGTCTGGATGTCGTTACCCTGTTCCACATACAAATACTCAAAGCCCAGAGACTTGAAGTAATTGTTTTCGGACTTGCCTTGGGAGGCACGCAGTTCCGCCAAACTTCCGTAAAGGCCGCCATGGTTTTCAGCAATGGACATTTCGTTGTCGTTCACCACAACGATGAAATTAGTTGCGTATTCGCCTGCGTTGTCCAGACCTTCAAAAGCTTCGCCGCCGCTCAAGGATCCATCACCAATCACAGCAATCACATTGCCGCTCTCGCCCTTGATATCGCGGGCAGTTGCAAGGCCCAGCGCAAGGCTTACAGAAGTAGAAGTATGGCCAATCATAAACTGGTCATGTTCACTTTCGCAAGGCTCCGTGTAACCCGTAACGTCGTCATACTTGCTTTCATCCAAGAAGGCCGCAGCACGGCCGGTCAGCATCTTGTGGGCGTAAGACTGATGGCTTACATCGTAAACAATCTTGTCCTTGGGGGATTCAAAAACATAATGCAGCGCGATGGTGGCTTCTACCATGCCCAAGTTAGGGCCCACATGGCCACCGTGCTTCGAAAGCTTTTCAATCAAAGTGCCGCGAACTTCCACGGCCAAATTTTCCAAAGAAGCTGCATCCAGTTTTTTCACATCTGCAGGGGACTTGATATTTTCGAGAAGCATATTTTCTACTCCAAACTTAATGTAATCTTGACATTTCCCTTTCCTGCATTCAGGAAAGTTTTTAGTTCCGCTTGCGACTTACCGTCCACACGCCCAATGCGGGTGAAATCCCACTGGTTGGTATCGTAATAAATCACGAAGTTCTTTCCTAGATAGAGAATCAAATCGCCAGGAACTGTAGTAATATTTTCGTCATTGCGAGGAAGGCTCCAGGGCAACTCACCCACCTTTTCAAAGTCGCCGTAATCGTGGGCCTCGTAAGTGATAGGGCCTGCTGCCAATTTTTCCACCAACGCCCTTGTAGAAGAATTCTCCACCAAGGTGGCGCTAATCTTTTTGCCATTCACCGTAATGTACAAGGTTTTTGCCATAGGCTCCTTCGCAGTTTCATTCAAAGCATCGCTGGACTGCGCGGCAGTTCCCTTCGCGGGCTCATTGCCAGTAGCGCTGCTAGCCTCCGCCTGCCCGCAAGCGGATAACAAGAGCATCAGAAAAAATATTGCTAACCATTTACGCATTTTTACTTCTTTAAATTTCTATCCAAGACTTGCATGCCTTTGTTGGCTCCGCAAATGGGATGCGGCTAACCTTAATGTCAGTGTTCCCTAATGTCGTGTACTTCATCGTCTGTCCGATCGCTCTAGTTTTTTAAACCTTGCGCTTCATTATACTGCTTATCGCTAACAGGTTCAAGCCATTCGTTGCTTTCGGGGCCGCCGGTTTTTACGTGGGTAGCGATGTGCTGGAACCATGAATCGGAAGCGGCTCCATGCCAGTGCTTTACGCCTTCAGGAATTTCGATGACAGTGCCAGCAGTCATGGGAATTGCGGGCTTGCCCCATTCCTGATACCAGCCCTTACCGGAAACGCCAATGAGAATCTGACGTGCGCCGTGATGAACGTGCCAGTTGTTGCGGCAACCCGGTTCAAAAGTTACATTGCTCATGGGCATCAGGGACTTTTCACCCTTGCTCAAGTTGGCGGGAGTGAGGGGATTCAGATAACTTTCACCAACAAAATACTTGGCGTAATTCACGTTGCTTGCACCCTTTTCAAAGTCGCTCTTCAGGCTATAACCTTCCTTGTCAAGCCATGCGCAAAGTTCATCCACCAACTGCTGCGAGTTACCCATATTCACAGCGCCGCGTTTGTGGGCAGCTAGCTGAGGTTCAACACCCTTAAGGCCGCTCAACGCCGCCACCGTCACGATTTCGCGATCGGCGGGAGTCAACTGGTTGCCGGCAAAAATATCGCCGAAGAGATGTGCCTTCAGGTAGTAATCATCCTGGGGGCAGAATTCATAATTGAAAGGCTTGCCAGAAAGCTTCGTCTGGGTCTCTGTACCAACCTTGAGCGCTTCCGATGCATTGTTCCAAAGTGCCGGGCGTTCAAAAGGCTTACCTTCCTTCCATTCCTTCTTGGGTTTTGCAATTACCTTCTGCAAAACGCCTAACGCATTCAAAGAGCGTGGAAATCCTGTGTAAGCGTAAAGCTGAGAGAAAGACTCCTTCAGTTCATTGATGGTTACACCTTTGTCAAGGGCATTCGTCACAGCGGTTTCAAGCCGTACAAGATCGCCCTGCGCTTCAAGTGCCGCACATGCAGCCAATGCCTTCTGTCTTTCTGTCAATGCCTGAGCCATAGTCGTCATAGAGATAAGTCCTACAATGAGAAATTTGACAATTCTTTTCATGGGGTCCCTACTTCAGCAAGCCTTCAACGTACTTCTTGATTTCGGCTTCGGAGCCGCGGTTGAATTCCTTGCCGCCCTTGTAAATGGCGCCCTTTGCAGCCTTTGCAAGTTCCTTGCCGCTTTGACCAAAACCGCTGCCGCCGCTGGTGCAAATGCCGATCACATTCTTCTTTTCGAAGCTCTGGCTTTCTACAAAAGTGTACATGATTTTGGGAGCCAGGCCCCACCAGATAGGATAAGCCAGAATAACAGTTTCGTAGCCAGCCAAGTCAATCTTGTTCTTGATGGCCGGGCGACTCTTGGGATCATTGCTTTCGATGGAAGAACGTGACTTTCTGTCGTTCCAGTTTAAGTCAGCGGAAGTGTACAACTTTTCGGGAACAATTTCAAACAAGTCGCCACCCACTGCCTTGGCGGTAGTTTCTGCGACTTTCTTGGTGGTGCCGGTAGCACTAAAATATACGACTGCGGTTTTTGCGTTTGCCATTCCAAATACTCCTAGAATTAATGCCATGATAAACTTTTTCATTTATTACTCCTAAGGTGACCTCTAAGCAGATTCCTGCATGACCTTGTCAAAGTCGCTGGGCGAATCAAACAGCTTCTTTTTCAAGCGCTGGATTTCCTTCTTGTCGTGAGCCGCTTCCAGACTGCCTAACTTCAACGCTTCGGCGTACAATGCTTCCTTAAAGCGAACCTTATTCAATACAACATTCAAGCGTTCCATCTCTTCTTCCACAGCCTTGCGGCGTTTTACGAAAAGATCCAGACGCTGTTTGAGGGTGGAATCCCCTTTGCGATACCAATCGATATACTGGCGGATTTCCTTAATCTGCAAGCCCGATTTCTTGAGGCATTCAATCATGGAAAGCCACTGCAAATCCGTATCCGCGTAAACGCGAATTCCAGAACTGCTCTTTGTAACAAAAGGCAGCAGGCCTTCCTTTTCATAATAACGCAAAGTGTGGGCCGACAAACCCGTCTTTTCAGTCACTTCGCCAATAGAGTAACCCATAAAATCTCCTTGAATACCCCAATAATATAACACCTAGAGTTAACTCTAGGTCAAGGGGTGAGCGCAAGAAAATCAATTTTTTTTCAAAAAAAGTTGAAAAAACTATTGCATTAGAGTTGGCTCTAAGTCTTATCTTTTACTTTGATAAGTTATAAAGCCAAGGTTCAAGACAATGAATAAGTTACTTACAGCAATGGTGGTGTCGGTTCTTTCAGCTTCGGTGATTGCCCAAGCGAAAATGGTAAAGATTCCGGCAGGTTCATTTAAAATGGGAAGCCCCGCCAGCGAAAGGCAGCGCAATATGGACGAAAAACAGCACAACGTTTCTGTTTCCTCATTTTATGCAGATGCCTACGAAGTGACGCAGAAAGACTTCCAGTCTATAATGGGAAAAAATCCCAGCTATTTTAAAGGCGACAATCTTCCTGTAGAAAATGTCACCTGGTTTGACGCCATTGAATATTGCAACCGCCTTAGCGAAAAAGAAGGTCTTGAAAAAAGCTACATCATTGACGGCAAAAATGTTTCCTGGATTCGCGAAGCCAACGGCTACCGCCTTTTAACAGAAGCGGAATGGGAATACGCCTGCCGCGGCGGCACAACCACCGTATTCAATACCGGAAACTGGAACAATCCTAAAGACGCAAACTACGAGGGCGAGTATCCTTATTTAATTGAAGAGAATTACGTTCACCACACAAACGAAAATGTACAAGCCGGACAGAATCGCGGCAAGACCATTGCAGTCAATTCCCTTGCGCCAAATAAATTCGGCCTGTACAACATGCACGGAAACGTCAGCGAATGGGTTTTCGATTTTTACGGAGAATACAATACCTCTGACAACAAGAACCCAGCAGGGAACAAAGTCGGTATTTACAGAGTGAATCGAGGCGGCGCCTACAACGATTTCGGAAAGCACCTTCGCTCCGCATACCGTTCCGCAACAAATCCTCTGGATCATGACCAGAATCTCGGTTTTAGAATTGCCCGAAACGATGAAAAGGGAACCGGAGTTGTAGAAACAAAATACGACGCGAAAATCGCTTCAATCACAATTCCAAAAAATCCAAAAATCCTGATTCCCTATTTCTCTTATTCCGGGAACACGGAAAGCGCCGCAAAATACATTTCAAAAGTTCTCAAGGCAAAGTTCGGCAAGGCAAACGTCGACCTTGTTGAAATCGAAATGGTCAAACCGTATCGCGGCGGAATTTACGAAGTCACCCAGAAAGACTTGAATGCAGAAGCCCGCCCGCCTCTTAAAACAAAAATCGCAGATATGAAAAAGTACAACGTGGTATTGCTCGGTTACCCCACCTGGTGGGCGACCTTACCCATGCCAGTGATGACATTTTTGGAGTCCTACGATTTTTCAGGAAAAACAATTATTAGTTTTTCTAGCCACGGAGGCACCCGTTACGGCGACAGCGTATCTGACTTAGGAAAGAAGGTGCAGAATTCTTACCTGGGTCTGCCTTTTGAATTTTTCTACGGCGGCGGAAGCGACCTGGAAAAACGCATTGACCAATGGTTAGCAAACAGCGGACTTTAACAGCAGACTTTAATGATGGCAAAAATTAAGCTGATAAAAATCATCCTGGACTGTTTCATGTACGGGGATTTCATCTTCCTCATGAGTCACGGGACTGTGCGTAATCTCGGGTTTCACGCATACGCCGGGATTGCACTTTTTATCTTGTTTATTGCCCATCATCTTTTGAACATCTGGTTTTATAAAACAACGTTCAAAGGAAAGTACACCGCCAAAAGAATTCTGCTGTCTGCCACAGACTGGATCTTATTTGCACTAATGATTCTAATGGCAGCAAGTTCCGTTTTTGCGACAGGTGCTGTTTTTGAATGGTCACCCATGCGCTTTAATCAAAGCTGGAGAACCATCCATTTGATGAGCACCAGCTGGGCTTATATGGTCATGAGTTTTCATCTCGCCTTGCACCTTCACGCTACACTTAAAAAGCTGAACAGCAAGGCAAAAACAAAAGCCAGCAAGATTCTTTTATACGCAGCCTACGTTCTTGCGATTCTTGCAGGATGTTTCGCGTTCTACGACACGCAAATTTACTACTACCTGTTCAACACCAACAACTGGAAAATGGCCGCCCCCAACATGGGCATCGCAATCCTGGAATATGTGGGGATCACCGCCGGGATTTGCGCCGCGGTGCAAATGCTGCGCCGCAATAAATTATCCCCTTAATCCATCTTCCAATTCCTTGATAGAAGGTAGACTGCTCTTGAAATCCTTCGGGTAAATCTTGGCCAGTTCAAATTCCGAAATGGCAATGGGATTGACTATTCCTTCCAAAGAATACTGCGCAAGAATTTCGTCCTTGTCCTTGCACACCAAAATACCAAGCGTGGGATTGTCTTCCGCGACCAAGTTCCATCATGAACATTTCAATATTCCTGAGCAGAGCATCTTTCAGTTCCCGCTCCTCAAAATCGCCACGAATTCCCACAAAATCAAAGCAATACGGGTCTCGAGTCAAATCACGAGCTAAATCCCCCTGCGCCTTGGGTAAAGTCGTGGTGAAGTTAGTAACGGCACGTCCCTCACGCTCATACAAGTCCGTATCAAGAAACATGAGCAACATGGAACGGGACCAGTTGTTTTCAATGGTCTTTTTTACAAAGAATAGAGCCTTTTTTGGAGATCCTTTGCAAGAATCAATAATAAAGCGATGATGCCCCCAAGGAATTTTCTTCAAATCGTCCACAAGTTGTGGACGATTTCGACCGTCCAAATCGTCCGCAAGCTGCGGACGATTTTGTCCATCCACAAAATCCTTGTACAAGTCGTAAAAATACACTGCATATTTCAGAGTCGTAGGTGAAAACCCCTTGGCATTTGGAATTTCACGGCGCAAATCGTCGCTAAGTTTTTTATAGAAACCGCTGCCATAAGTATTTTGGAATTGTTTCTGCTGGATATCGCGTCCCAGACTGTAGTAAAAACCAATCAGTTCGCCGTTGACGGCAATGGATGCCTTGATTTGCGACTGGGTATAACGCTTCTTGAGTTCGCAAACCCAAGAGGTGTAATCTTGTGGCAGAATATTGGGATTTTTTCTGGGCATAGTATCTCCTTTAAGTTTTTGAAAAAAACATAAGGTGAGTGCCGCGCAAGAATGTTTACATTCTGGCATGGTCGAACCGAAGTTTTTTATGAAAAAACAAAAAACACCTGAATTTTTATCAGGTGTTCAGGAGACATTTCGTAACGCTCGGGATGAAGTATAGAATCTGTCTAAAAATTGGCAAGGTGGGAAGTGTTAAAGATTTGTAATTTCTTGGAATTACGTTTCATTAAATTACACCTTACTAACAGCCTTTTCTCGACTCCTTACAATCTTTTTCATGTTCTGCGAAGCCCAGGTGATCAGCTCCTGGATGATGGGGAGCAGAGTTTCGCCACGCTTTGAGATGGAGTATTCTACGCGAGGGGGAACTTCGGGATAAGCGTGGCGATCGATAATTCCGTCAGCCTCAAGAGTCTTGAGGGTGGACGTGAGCATCTTTTGGGAAATGTCGGGAATGCTGCGCTGCAGTTGGTTAAAACGGCTCACATCCTGTTGCGAAAGCGTATAAAGAACCAGAATCGACCACTTGTCTCCTATGCGGCTTAATACGTTTCGAATGGGGCAATCCGGGAAGTTTTCATCTTTCAGAACAATCTTTGACATGGCTTTACTCACTTTTTGATACTTACTTTAAAAAAGTAATAAAAAATTTTTCAGAAAGCAACCGCGGAAATTTTCAGAATTTACCAATGGTTACCAAAAGGTAACTACGGCACTTTTTTGTGCCTTCTTGTTTTTTGAAAAACCTCTTTTTATCTTATTGGTGTCTTAAAGAGAGATACTCTCTAAAAGAGAGTTTAAACAAGTACAAAACTCATAACAAAAGGACTCAATATGAAGAACTATGCAGTAAAGAATTTCAACGGCTGGAATAATGTAGAAGGTAAGATTTTCCTTGGCCAGGAACTTGCAATGACCGGTGCAGAAGCCTCCTTGCAGCGCTTGGCCGCAGGTGAAGACGCTCCTTTCTATCACACTCACAAGACTCACGAAGAAATCTACGTGATTATTTCGGGCAAGGGCGAATACGAAGTGGATGGCGAAAAGTTCCTCGTCAGCGAAGGCAGCATTATTCGTGTGGCTCCTGCAGGCGTCCGTGCATTGCGCAACACCTCCGAAGCTGAAATGATTATGATGTGCATCCAGTACGAAGCAAAACCTATTACTAGCTTTATGGACGACGCAAACATCATTCCTATTGAGAAGTAGCTTGGAGAATTTTTATTTTATTTCCCATGATTAACATTCGTTCTGCAAAAATTGAAGATGCGTCCGCGCTGCTGGCTATCTACAAGCCCTATGTAGAAAACACCGCCATCACCTTCGAGTATGACGTGCCTACCGTAGAGGAATTTGCAGGACGAATTCAGAAGACTCTGGAAAAGTTCCCCTATCTTGTGATTGAACGAATCGCCGACGCGGATGGCGCGAAAGCCAACGCGGACTCAAACTGCGCCGCGCGCGAGCCCGCCTGCGAAATTCTTGGTTATTGTTACGCGGGCGTGTTCAAGCCACGCGCCGCCTACAACCACTGCGTAGAAACATCCATCTACATCAAGATGGGCGAACATGGCAAAGGTTACGGCCGCGCCCTCTATAGCGCATTGGAGCGCGAACTCAAAAACCATGGCATTCTTAACGCATACGCATGTATCGCATCGCCTAAAATTGAGGTGCCTCGCCTAGACAAGAGCAGCCAAAAGTTTCATGAGAAATTAGGCTACACGCTGGTAGGTACCTTCCACGATTGCGGTTACAAATTCGGGGAATGGTTCAACATGATTTGGATGGAAAAGATGCTTGGAGAACATCTCTAGATTTATTTCACACGCACAACGGATTGGCGGATAGCCTTTCCGTTTTTCATAACGCGCTTTAGATAACAGCCAGCCTGACGGGGAGTGGAACCAAGAACATTGCCGTTCATGTCAAAATACTGAATTGATGTTTTTGACATGTCCAAAATGCCCTGGTGCAGCAGAGCGATTGCTGAGGGAATGGTATCCGTGCCATCGCTTGAGCTACTAGAAGAATCATCCACAGGCACATCGTCACCCGCAATGGTTATGGCAATAACAAAGGTCACCTGCTTACTGCCGTAAACCAAGGCCTGCTTGACGGTAAACTTGTCACCCGCGTCCACCAGATTGGGCATATGGCCAACCTTCGTTGTCATGGTGCTTAAATCCACATTGGAGAAAACGATGCTGGGGCCATTCGTATTCCAGGCGGCAACAGTGCCCTTGGAATCAAACCAGTGGCCAGTCCCCTCGCCAGTGGTATTGCTGTTCAGAGAGCCATCAGGTTCTACGGCGTAGAAGCTAGCCTTCGTAGAAATTTCACTTTGCTTTAAGCCAAGAGATTCTGCGACTTTCGTACCCTGCAGGTCAACGACGACAGGAGTGTAATTATCGCTGATAGGCAATTGCACCGCGAGGCTTATGGATTCCTCGACTGCGCTCGGAATGACAGAAGAGGAGGAGTTCGGAATGATTGAAGAGGAAGAGTTCGAATTAACAGAGGAAGAAGAAGTCGCAGCGACGGAAGAGGAACTCTGCGCGACCACGGAACTTGACGATTCGACAGCAGTGCTTGAACAATCGCCACCGAGGCAGAAGCTTAACGCGCTTCCGCTAACGCTTACATCCGTAAATTTTAAACCAGTTTCTGCGCCGCTATACCAGCGGATTGCCGGATAGAGTGCATCAGAGAATGCATTATAGGATCCGCTAAAGAATGCGCCTGAGCGGCTTCCCGGAGAAGGCCACTGGTCATTTTCCGGATCGCTATTCTTGCCCTTGGAATCTGCATGGACGATTCGCAAGCCCAACTCATCTGCAGCAGAATTTCCATCGATGGAAAAATCATAATGCTGCATCAAGATGCCACTTCCCTTAAGGACCGCATCGCGGCCAGAGTTCTTCACGTAGGACCAAACCAAACCTTCCTTATCCGGCCGGCTGGGATTTTTAAAGCGATAGCACTTCTCCCCCGCTTCCGTAGAGACCTTGCCTAAGTCACTGGCGGATACATCTTCGAAGGGAATCCATCCCTGGTCCGCACGATAGAAATCGTTAATGGCTACTGGATTCCAGTCGTCGGCGCGGTTGCCCATGGTGCAGTAGTCACCATACCAATACAAGTCTGGCCAACCGAAAACCATGTGCCCATTTTCATGAACGAATACATAGATAGAGAATTTACCCGGCATGTCGGTCATCTGATGTTTCTGCAAAAGTACGCCATCGCGCCTTTCGTTGGACCAACCCGCATGAGGCCACAAGCCCTGTCCCCATGTTTGGCCGGCTCCCGCATACACAACGTTGATAGCTTCAGTCACACCGTCCTTGTCGTTATCATAGCGGGAGAAATCTACCTGAGAATCAAAGTACTCAAACACTTCTTTCATGAGCACATCGGAACCAGAATAACCATCCAGCCCTTCGTAATATGACTTGGGATATTTAGCGCGATACCAGCCAAAGACTTCGTTAGTGAAATCCAGCTGGCCATTGGAAACATCCAGATAATAATCGCGGACAGAGCCCTTGCAGCCATCCCGATTGAAACCTTCCTTATTCAGCCAATCAGAAATTTCATCAACTGTTACAGGAGCCTGCTGGTCGGAAAAATCCACCAGCATGGTAAGGCCATAGATTTTGCCCTTAGGTGCGGAATAGTGACTTTTTTCAGTGGCTGCGGGAGCTCGCAACATTCCCGGAGCTCGCAATGCGCCGCGAGTATTATCGAACTTTGTGATTGCGTCGCTAGGCCAAGCCTGCACACGCTTACCCTGATAAACAATATCAGCAAAAGAATTGCTGGCTAGAGCACATACCAAACCGCCAAAAAACATCTTTTTGAAAAAAGCCATACACACCTCTGCGTGTAATATATATCCAAAGAGGAAAGTGCGTTTGTAAAAAAATGGGGCAGGATTTTAAATGTCTAGGATTTAAAAGATTTTTTCTAGAATTTCTGGCAGTTCGTTCAAATTCTGGATTACAGCATCGGGATTTTCCGCAGTTCCGAATCCGTATGCGGCATGGATAAAGGGAATGCCGGCTGCGCGAGCGGCAGTTTCGTCACCAACGGTGTCCCCGATGTAGACGCTGTTTTGACATCCATTACGTTCCATAACAGCCTTGATGTTTTCGCCTTTACTTTTGCCAGTGCGGCCGGACATTTCGTAATCTTTGAAGCACTTCTGCAGGTTTTGACTTTCAAGGAAAGCTTCGATGTATCCGCAAGGGCAATTGCTGACGATGAACAATTCGTACTTTGCGGCCAGCTGTTCCATAAACGATTTTTCAAAAAACAAGGGTGCGCCGTGTTCTTTCAAGTAAGCGCAATGGGCTACCGCACATTGAGAGAAAATATCTGCACGACGTTCTTCAGCCATATCGGGAAAATAGATTCTGCCAATTTCCTGAAGGTTCTTGCCCATCACATTTCGAAGGTCATCCTCGGAAATCACCTTGCCGGTGTTATTCCTCTCAAACACTTGATTCCAGATGAGAGTCAAGGGAGCAACAGTATCCCAGAGGGTTCCATCCAGATCGAAAATAAGGGCGTTAGGCATAGTGCAAATTTAGGCTTTCTTCTTGTCCATCTTGGCAAAGATTCCCGCCAAAACGGTTCCGCTAATGGAATGGTAAGCGCAACTGATAGCGCAGGGAACAACGCAGAGAGCTGCTTCAGGATGTGCCGCAATATTTTCGGGATTGGCGAAGAAACCTGCAGCAAGAACCGTAGCCATACCTGCATTCTGCACGCCCACTTCAATAGCAATGGTACGCTTTTTTGCCGTAGTGAATTTCAGGCCGCGGCCAACACTATAACCTAGCACATAACCAAGCGCATTATGGCAGAACACCACCGCAAGCACCAGGAACAAAAGGCCCAAACCGTTTGCCAGCAAATGAGGGCGCACCGTCACGATAACGCCACCCACAATCAGAGCCAAACCAATGACGCTGACGGAGGGCATATTGGATTGAATTTCCTTGAAGGCCGCGCGCTTTCCAAAGAAGTAATTGCAAAGGAATCCGACCATGACGGGGCCGATAGTCACGTAAAGAATGTTCAGGAACATTCCCACCGCATTCACGTTAATGCTGGTATCCGCAAGCCACAAAACAAGCAGCGGAGTCATGATGGGCGCGAGCAAGGTACTCACCGTCGTCATACCCACGGAGAATGCCACGTCGCCCTTTGCCAAATAACTCATCACATTGCTGGAGACGCCGCCAGGGCAGCAGCCCACCAGAATAATACCTACGGCCAAATAAGGATCCAGCCCGAAAACCTTCGTCAAGACGAATGCCACCAACGGCATAATCGTATACTGGGCTAGAGCTCCCGCGCAAATATCCAAAGGACGCTTCGCCAGGTTCTTAAAATCTTCCACCCGTAAGGTCAAGCCCATGGAAAGCATGATAATTCCAAGAATCACGGAAGAAACATTTCCGCGGACCCAGCCAAATGCAGGCGGCAGGAAGAAGGCAACGACAGCACAGCCGATTACGAAGAGGGATGTGTAGGAAGAAAGAAAACGGGTTATGCCACGGATGATTTTAAGCATGTCCCAAATATAGGAAACTACAACTGCTGTCCAATTAGATTATAAATCTTCTCGTTTTTATAAAACCCAGAATTCACATCGTTACGGAGGATACTGCGACGCACCGGCTTGATGGATTCAGTGTCGGACTCACCAGCAGAAGCTCCCTCCCCACCTGCGGAAGGCTTTGCAGTCATAACAGCAATAGAATCCGTCGATACAACAAAGTTATCATAACGTACAAACACATCCTTGGTCGGAGCCCAGGTGGTATCGCTTCCACCGTGGAATGTGGAGAGATAGAACTCGTCAATTTTCTGGTTTGTAGAATCGCGCAAACGCAAAGTATCCAAGTCCAGGGAAAGTTCACCATCGAACCAACTCTGCACAACGCCGTTCTTATCGCCGGTTCCTTCTGTGGTTACAGAATTCAAAACCACGCGGGTCACCACGCGATGCCACTGCCCCGGCACAAACTGCTTTTGTTCCGCAGTTCCATTCAGGTTCCATAAGGCGTCATCGCCGTATGTTCCTGCCTGATCCACGAAATAGAGGTACTGCACCACATTGCCGTCCTTGCGCCACATGATGCGGGCGCTCCAGCCGTCACCTACCGAGGGGCGATTTCCGCCAGTGTAGCACTTGCCACCGCAAAGGCCTGGCAGCTTACCGCCTTTCACAAATTCAAAACCTTCTTCGAACTGAATGTCGTAAGCCACCCACATTTCCTCGGCGCTTACCTGGAGAGGTTGCTTCACTTGTCCCGCACAAGCTGGGATTCCTTCTTCGGACTTGTCGTTGGGCCCTACGCATCCCTTGGGATATTTCAGTTGCAGAACCATGCCATGTTCATCGCCATCACGTACAATTTTTGCATTCTCGCCATTGTTCTGTTCCATGGCATACCAACTGGACGCACCCTGACGCTTGGGAAAATCTTCCTTTGCCATGTCATTGGTATACTGGCCTTCTGCACGATTTTCAAAATCAACAGAAACCACCACGTCAGCAAAAGCAGACGATGCGAAAGCAACAATCAAAAGGGTAAGTTGGCGAACAAACTTCATAACACCTCGATGAACGAGTACCTTATTGAAAATACAACTTTTTTAGAAATAACGATTTACGCTGTTGTCTTTAGACAATTCCCAAGGATTACTCTTTCTTTAAAAGGTCACAAGGCCTTGTTCTTTTAAATGTACATTGACTTGACAGAGCCTTGCAATTAGTGTACATTTGTACATATGAAAGAAACCCGTCCTGAAGATAATTCCTTCTTGTTGTATAAAGACGAAAACGGCAAAACAAACGTTTCTGTCCGCTTTGCCGATGAAGATGTTTGGGTAACCCAGGTCCAGCTCGCCGAACTATACGAAACCACTCGTCAAAATGTAGGCCAGCATATTGAAAATATCTACAAAGACGAGGAATTACCCAAAGAGGCAACTATAAAGAAATTCTTTATAGTTCAAAAGGAAGGCTCTCGAGATGTCCGCAGGGAATTAGATCATTATAATCTCGACGTCATCATCGCCATCGGCTACAGGGTACAATCTCCCGTAGCAACTCGCTTTAGAAAATGGGCAACAACTCGTCTTCATGAATTCATCCAGAAAGGTTTTACCCTCGACGACGAACGCCTAAAGAATGGGCGTAATCGTTACTTCAAGGAACTTCTCCAGCGCATCCGTGACATTCGTTCTTCTGAACGTAATTTCTACCAGCAGGTGACAGACATTTACGCCACTGCCATAGATTACGATCCCCGAAAAAAGATTACGCTAGATTTCTTTGCCACCGTGCAAAACAAATTGCATTACGCAGTACACGAACACACTGCCGCAGAACTTATATACGAACGCGTTGATAGCGACAAGCCGTTTGTGGGCATGACAAACTTCAAGGGCAATTATGTAACCGAAGACGATGTAAAAATCGCCAAGAATTACTTGTCAGAAAAAGAACTGCAGCGCCTAAACCTGATGGTTTCTCAATTCCTGGATTTCGCAGAATTACAAGCCTTGGATGAAAAGCAAATGCGCATGCAGGACTGGATAGACGCACTCGATAATCAGATTGTCATGAGTCAGCGGCAGCTGCTCGAAGGGAACGGCAAGATTTCTCACGACGAGGCCATGGAAAAAGCCGAGCGCGAATATAAACTTTTCAAGCAGAAAGAACTCGAAAATTTGAAAAGCGACTTCGACAATTTCCTGGAACTTCGCGATAAGATTGCCACATATAAGGCAGATGCACACTGATACACCCAACTATTCGAAATTTCCGAATAGTTCAATATAATGGTGACGGGAGTTTACCTTAGATAGGTTTTTCGCTTTTTGATAACAATCTACGTTTATGTTATGGATACCATGGCTGACTGAGAAGCTGGATCAGGGCAAGTTTCTTCATATCTTGATTTAGTCCCTTAGGCAACGGACAGAGTAACCGTAATCCTTACTGCCGTAGCCACGGCTAACGAACTCGACGTTGTAGTGGAAGTACCAGGTGTACGCGTAGCCGCTATCGATCTCCGTAGAACTCCAGAAGCTCGCAAGGCTGCCGGCATTGCTGAAATCGCCACTGTCGTAGCGGTCGCCCGCAGGCAATACCCCGAAGCCGAAGGAATCAGTTCCGTTGCCGCTATCATTCCACCCACTGGTAGATTTGAGTTTTATATTAGCGGAGCCACCTACTGTAGAAATCAGGGTACCCCATTCGTCCTTGTTTGGCAGGAGCCAACCCTCGGGGCAGACCCCTCGCACAGTTCCGCTGGATTCACAGGTCGTACCAAAGCCATAGCCGCAGCCCTTGCCTGCGGTGCTAAATACTGCAGCGCTATCCATGGCTGCAGACCACAAATACAGGCGACCGTACTTGGCACAGGAATCGGCACTGTTGTTGTAGCAGAAGCTGGAGGAATCCAATCTTGATGTAGGTTCGTTGTAGGCGTAGTTCAAGTTTTGAGCCATCCATATCTGCTCGCCGATGGTCACTGTCTTGTAGACCTGGTTATCGCGAGTGTCCAAGAGCTCGCCGTAAGCAATGTCCGGATTCAAATGTTCTGTAGGTGCGTAGGTGCAGGTTTTGCCGGAGGGGCATTCCGTTGTATAAGGAATGAGTTGCACCACTTCGGAGGAACTGCTATTGACACTGGAGGAAGACTTCGCAACGGAGCTGCTGCTCTTCGCAGAACTGCTAGATTCCCGGTCGTGGCCGGGAATGACACTACTGGAGCAGCTAGAAGATTCGTCATCCTTGACGCTGGTGCCGGAATCGCCACCGCAAGCCCAAAAAGCCAGGGGGGCGCAGATCAACGGGAGCATCCAAAATAGTCTTGTACGCATAATATTCCTCCATAACTGTAACGGCATCCAATTTAGATAATCTATGCGCAATGGGTCTACAAAACAGAAAGTCTTTGCCACTTGACCAAACGAGTGCATTGGCTTGACAGAGCCTTATGTTTAGTGTATTTTTGTGCAGTAGATAAAAAAGGATTTTTTTTGCCCCGCGCACGTAACAAAGAAGACCTGCTGAAATTCGCTTCGGACAACTATAACAAACTGAAAGAGATTATCGTGGGAATGAGCGAGAACCAGCTGAACACGGAATTTGATTTTTCCGATATGGAAAAGTCCGAGGCGCATTGGAGCCGCGACAAAAACCTACGGGACATCTTGATTCATCTGTACGAATGGCACCAGCTGCTGCTCTCCTTTGTGAAGAACAACGCCAAATGCACCGATGCAAAGAATGCCATCCAGTTTCTGCCACCGGAATATTCCTGGAAGACCTACGGCGCTATGAACATCATGTTCTGGCAAAGAAACCAGTCGACCTCTCTTGATGTTGCAAAAAAGCAGCTGGAAAAAAGTCACGCGCAGGTCATGAAGCTTGCAGATAGTTTCTCCAACGAAGAACTGTTCACCAAGAAATATTTCAAGTGGACAGGCACAACGGATTTGGGAAGTTATTTCGTTAGCGCTTCCGCTAGTCATTATGACTGGGCCATCAAAAAGTTGAAACTTCACTGCAAAAAGGTGAAGTAAGGAATGCCTACATAGCAAAAGAGGAATTGCATGAAAACAATCTATGTATACGTGATGGATACCATGGCCGACTGGGAAGCAGGCAATGTCATGGCGGAGCTGAACTCCAAACGATTTTTCAAGGCTGGCGCCCCTGAGGTTGTCCTAAAAACAGTGAGTGCCACGAAGGACTCCATCAAGACAATGGGCGGACTCACAGTTACGCCGGACTGTGCATTAGACGAAATTGAAATCAGCAAGGACAATATGCTGATTTTGCCTGGTTCCGACGCATGGGCAGACCCGAAGAATTTTGCAATCGTCGGCAAGGCAAAGGATTTTCTGGACGCAGGCGCTGATGTTTGCGCCATTTGCGGAGCAACCGTGGCCCTATCAAGCGCTGGAATTTTGGACAACATCAAACATACCAGCAACGGCGTCGGCTTTTTAGATATGTTCTGCCCCACTTACAAGGGCAAGGAATTCTACGTGGATGAAGCGGCCGTCATGGCAACTGCACCTAACAACGCGCACCTCTTTACCGCCAGCGCGACAAGCGGGCTGCTTTGGGCAAAACTTATTATTGAACACCTTGGCGTTTTTGCTCCCGATGCACTCACTGCCTGGTACGAATACTTTAGCACCGGAAAAGCAGAAGCGTTCTTTGCATTGATGAACGCAGTACAAGCTAGTCGTGCATAGCAACCTCATATAGGTGAAACGCGCAGAATAATCATGCCTAAGCGTACCGGTGTAGCCAACTTGCCTTTGCATACGGGGACGGTTCCCCGTTGGCTTGCCGACCGTATGCGAGATTTAGGCAGGCTTATAGCCGAATCCATCGTGGAGAATTACGGCAAGAGGGAATTCCTGGTACGTTTAAGCGATCCGCTGTGGTTTCAATCCTTCGGTGCGGTCATGGGCATGGATTGGCATTCCTCGGGAATTACCACCAGCGTGATGTACGCATTGAAGCGTGGGCTGAACCCGATTGCACGCGACTTGGGGATTTACGTGTGCGGCGGCCGCGGAAAATTTTCGCGGGAAACACCCACGGAACTGCTGCAGATTGCGGATAAAACTGGCGTGGACGGATATTACCTGAAGCGCACCAGCTGTCTTTGCGCCAAGGTAGACAACACTGCGGTCCAAGACGGTTTCCAACTATACCAGCACAATTTTATAGTTACTGACGAAGGGGATTGGGCAGTTGTTCAGCAGGGCATGAACACCGATGCAAAACTGGCCCGACGTTATCACTGGTGTTCCTCCAACTTGCGATCTTTTGTGGAAGAGCCCCACGCAGGTGTGGTGGGCGAAAACCGCGGACAGATTCTGAATTTGACCCATCAAGACGCGCGCAATACGCGAAACTCCATTCTGGAATTGACTCACGAAAATCCCGACAGGATGATGCGCGAAATCCAGCAGATTGTGGCACCCAATTCTTCTGTGATTGTTTCACCGCAAATGGATTTGTTTGCGCCTATTATCGCAAATTCTTCTCGCGATTGCACTATGCCGAACCGCCATGATGTCCACGCAGAAGATGTGGACTTAAAACGCCTGGGTGGAGTTCTTGCAACCGCCTACGAATCCGACCCGAAAGATTTTGAAAGCCTTTTGCTTACGCCAGGACTTGGCCCCCGCACTTTGCAATCCTTGACTCTCGTCAGTGAAGTCATCAACGGAACGCCTTCCCGCTTCAGGGACCCTGCCCGCTATTCCTTCGCCCACGGCGGAAAAGATGGCCATCCCTTCCCTGTTCCTACATACGTTTATGACGAATCCATTCGCGTATTACAAGGCGCCATCGAGCACGCCAAAATTGGCGACCGCGAAAAAATGGATTGTCTCAACCGCCTTCACGCAACGCAATTAGCCATCGAAAGAGACTGCGAACCTCTCGCAGATTTCGAAAAAACACTTGAGCATGAAAAAGCCCACTCGCAAGAGTGGGGCGGCAAGACGGTTTAAAAAGCAGGCGCTAAATCAAATCCATCAATTCATAAAATACGTACAGCGTATTTCTTTTTTGTTGATTACTAAACACAAGATTAAATTCTACGAGCTTATCTAGCGCACGATTAATGGCGGTATTCGAAAGCCCCGTTTCTTTTGCAATGGACTTAGTAGTGTGTATAGGCATCTTGAAGAAGCATTCAAAGACTTGTTTAGCAATCTTTGACGAACACTTCTCATCAATCACCTGAGTACTACGAGCATACAATTTTTCAATCTTGGCGATATTTTCGCTATACTTGACACTTTGCTTATCCACGATATCCAGGAAGAACTTCACCCATTCATTCCAGGCCCCATTACTGCGGATATCGTTCAACAACTTGTAATACCTGTACTTTTCCTTTTCAATAGCCTCGCTCAAAAACAAATACAAGCGATCTATTTCATGAGTGTAAAAAAGGTACAGAACAATAATCATTCTGCCGATACGTCCGTTACCATCCTCAAATGGATGAATAGTTTCGAATTGCGCATGAATCAAAGCCGCATTCACAAGGTTACGTTGCTTAGGAGACGGATTGTTCATATAGCCAATAAGGTTATCCATCAGCTTCTTGACATTTGCCGGTGCAGGAGGCGTAAACGAAACATCCTTGGTCGCCTCATCCTTGATGTAATTTTGCTTTGTTCGATATCGGCCTGTATTTTCCGAAGTTTTGTGCACATCACCACTAAGCAAGATCCGATGCATTTCAAGAATCATTTCTTCACTGAATCTGCCATCACGAATCAAATAGGATACGCCTCTATTCAAGGCGTTGGTATAATTTTCCAAGTCCCTATTATTCGTGCTAGTCTCGTTCGCAGCCTTATTTTCTAAGGATTCCTCAAGGCTAGTGCAAGTACCCTCCATGCTGGTGGAATGAAAGTTTTCTTTCCAGAGCATAGAACGAGTGCAGGATTCCTCGGCAATAGACCTTTTCAAAGCCGTCAAATAAATACCCATATGAGACGTAGCATCAATAAGCTCGTCAAAGTATTCCCGCTTGTCCAGCTTTTCCAACGCAGACTCAATAAACTCGGCTTTAAAGGGCTCTTTCATAGTAAATACAAAAATACATTAAATTGTATTTTAAAGAAAGTGAACATATTTACACTCACTTTCCAATAAGGCAGGATTTATCCACATTCAAGTAATTAAAAACAGAAGACAACCCCTCAATAAAAGCAGGGTCTTTCATTTTTTTATCTAGGTACTTTTGCCTTTGTTCCTGCTGAATCTTCATCTGACGTTTTCTCGATGGTCCCGAGCCCCAGTCCGCACGTATTTTAAATTCACAATGAACAATGTGAGGACGTTCGTCTCCCTCCTCCCTAGAATATTCCGCAGCAGGATCATTATTCAGGATCAGGACAGCCAATGAGTCCTGGGTACCTGGTTCTAGAATAAAAATCTTCGGATAAACATAAAGACTACGATCCCCCGAAATAGTCATCATTACGTCCTTAACCAAAAGATAATCATATCCTGAAAATTGAAGGTGAACCATGTCGGCCTCTTTACCTGCAGGCACATCAAGGGCTTTGTATTTACTTTCACTCTCATACTTGTAAAAAAGACGATTGAGAACCTTTTTATAAAGGCCCTCCTCATCAATAATCTCAACGACCTTCAAATCACCAAATTCATGTACGGTTACAGATTCAGATAAAAAGTGGTCCAGAGCCAGATTTCTCCAGACCACCAATTCATAAGAAGCATAAACAACAACAATTGTAACTGCAATAATAGGGTATTTAATCCATCCCCAATTCATGAAAAAGCTCCCTCTGAATCCTTTGTATAAACGCTTTTTTTGCCACATCTACAAAAATCGGGTTCACCGTCGGAGTGATAGGAAAGAAAAAGTGCGAATTCACTTTATCCACAAAGTTCTTCCAGCTTCCGTACGAATGAACGAACAAGTTAAATCTACCAAATTTTTGATTACGGTAGTAATCGTTCATCGCCTCGTACGGCGACCGACCTCGTTTTATAAGATGGGCAACGTTGCGAGCATCAACATCTGCATAGAAATCTTTTGAGCCAAAACTTTGACTTAAGGAGTCGTCGTCTCCCCCAATGTATTTATTGGCTATGGCCCTAACACTATCCATCGGAATTTTGGCGATGTCTTGAATATATTGCAAGCGCCTCGCATACGTAAACATATCCCCAGCCCAGCTGGCCCATTCCGAAGGAATAATTGCATCATCGTTGGCATCATCCAGATACTTGCTTATGGCTGCGTTAAAATGCGGGACATCTAACACAATGCTTGTTCCAGGAAGCTGCATATTTTCAAATTTTCCTCCGCGGGAAAAACTAGATGGGTAAGAGGAATGTTTTAGACGTATATTATAATTCAATAACCTATTAGCAGCCCCCGAAGTCAGCATCCAACTAAGACCATCGTAGCCACCATAATCACGAAGAACCTTAAACAACTCCAAGCCCTTCTTCCGCTGCCAATCTTTTTCCCACGAATATACTACCGGCAATTTTTCCATTTCTTGAATGGATTGCAAATACTGGTCAAACACAGGCTTTTCCGGTACAGGGAGATAACGAGCCAACGAACAAGAAGGTGAAAGTCTTCCAACTCCTTGAGACGGACGAAACCCACTGACGTAAGTGACGTCACTTGGTACGGGAGAACTTGTTGAAGGAAATAAAGAACCATAATCTGCCATTGCAGACTCCTTTGCAAGCAAACCGGTGACTGCAATCGCCGGTTTGCTTTTTTAATGACAGAGCGAAGCACTCGCTCAAATGCAAATATAACATTTTTCCACAAAGAGTAAATACAATTTTTGCAAAAATTGTATTTACAAATTATTTTTTATCCAATTTTCAACGATTCAGCATCATTTCCAATCAAAATGAATGTAAAAGGCCCCAAAGAGTGGGGCGGCAAGACGGTTTAAGGAGTTACAGTTTAAACTTCACACCACCAGCGAACATGCCGGCCTGGCCTACGCCTAGTTCGCAGAAGAACGAAATATCGTCACCGAATTCAAATCCCAGCAAAGACGCGTGAAACATAAACGCAGTATCGTCATTAATTTCTAATGAGGAAGAACCCTTCTGATCACTTCCTAAGAAGAACATGGCACCTAATGCTATTTGAGAATAGAAGCGATAATCCGTTTTGTTAATCCAATTGAATTTACCCTTGGGCATCACAGTGATGGTGTGAATATCATGCCCATCCGCTATATAGGTGTAAGAAAGAATTCCACCTACTTCGAACAAATCCGTCAGTTCAAATCCATAAGCGATATTGAAGGAACTAGCTGATAGACGTCCCACTTTTTCATCCGGTTCTTCAACACCAAATATACTTGCAGCAGCTTTCCCGAAAGCAACAGACCAGCTATAGGCATTCATGACACCATAGCTTACGCTTATGCTATGCCCATCAGCAGCCCATAGACTCGCTGAAGCAAATAGCAAAACTAATAAGAACTTCTTCATTATTCATCCTTCACGCAGCGGACAGACAGCCCGAAGTCTTTTGCGTAAGGGTAAACGGAAACGTCCTTGCGGCCAGCCATCATGTGGACGCCGATAGCCTTTTTTGCGGCAGACTTCTGCGGTGCGGCAACGTTCTCGCCCTGCGCGGCTCCCGATAAACTTGCACCATCTTCCGTGGCACTCCACAAGTATGCGTACATGGTCTGGCGATCGAAGCGGCCGCGGTAATCGCGGAAGCCCGAGGGAGTCCCGTTGAAGCCGAAGTCATCGGAGCCGTTTCCGTAATGGCTCCAGCCCTCAGTAGATTTCAACTTGACGGCAGCGGAATCGCGACCGCCTACGTCTGCAAAAAGTTGTTCAAATTCTGCGGCAGTGGGCAGGTGCCAGCCAGCGGGGCACACGTCCTTCGCAACGTCCCAGTTATAGAAACGCCCGTACTTGCGGCAGTCATAATTAAAGCGAGTGTAGCACCAGCTTTCTTCGGCGGCGTAACTCAAGTTTTCAGCCATCCAAACCTGCGCGCCAATTCGTACAGTCTTGTATTCCTGATTATCGCGGGAATCTTTCAAGACGTCCTGCGCAAATACGTGCAGACACATCAGGAGGACCATAAAAAAAGATGTACGAAGTTTGAGCATCGTACATCAATATAAAAATTTACTTCAAACGGACGATTTGCTTGATACCGTCTGCGGATTGCAGCAGGTAAACGCCCTTGTCGTATCCAGCGGATTTAAGGCCAGTTTCGTAGGCGCCACCAGCCACATTCACAGATCCAAGAACCTTGCCCATCATATTGAACACGCGGTAATCCTTGAGAGCCGTAGAATTCAGCGCAACACCACGGGTAATTCCATCGCCGGTTTCAACAGAATCGACAGGAGGAACAGGATCAATCGGATCATCAGGCAGGGCAAACGTGATGTAGTCGATGTCCATCCAGCTGCCGGTAACAGTGAAGCGGAGGATGTGTTCGCCTTCTGTGAGGTTCACCTTGGCGGTCACTTTACTAAAGTCATCGTAATTATTTTCCCCTTCGTTCTTGGGCACTGCGATAGACTCGGTAATATCCTTGCCATCCATGGAGAGTTTAAAACTGGAGGTATTGTTTGCGGAAGCTACAGATGCATACATGTTGTATTCGCCAGTTTCAGCCACCTTCACGGTGTATTCCAGCCATTCGCCTTCCTGGTTGTAGCCCACCACAATCTTGTCGCCCTTCTGGTAAAGGTCAACGCCTGTATCCTTGCGGTAGTCGCTGTCGCCGTTGTTCTTAGAATCATTTTCCTTGTAGGAATCATTGCCACTGCCTACGCCCGGAATGTCGAAATCTTCCATTTCGATTTTACCCGGAATGGAGGCAGCCTCACCCTTAAACGGAGTCTGAGGTTCAGGCACAACAGGAGCGCGGTTAATGGCCTTGAGCATCTGTTCTGCATAACGCTTACCGATAGTCACATAGGCGTCATGGCCAAAGTGATAGCGATCCACTCCGTTACCTTCCAAACCTTCAGAAGATGCAAAGTAGGTATTGTCCATGGTGTTGGAAAGCTTGGAAACGCGATCGGAATAGCAGCAGCCCGTGCGCAGCAATTCGCCAGCGACAAAGGGAACGGAATCAGAGCTCATGCCCAGAGCGGAGAGGAAATCGTCGCGAGTCTTCTTGACGATTTTCGGCCAGTCGGAATAGCCGCCATCGGTTTCGCCCTGATGGAATATAATGCCCTTGATGACGCCCACTTCCTGGGCCTTCTTTGCCAAATCAATAATCGCCTGCGGAACATTTCCGCTGGGTTCATATTCCTTGGCATAATTCTGCAACCAGCTTTCCGCAGTGGAAAGATAGGAGGCGTACTGATCCTTGTCGAATAACTTGATGGAGGCGCCCCCCACAGCTACAGGCACGATACCGATAGTCACATCCGGCATGCTATCCGCCATGGTACGGCCAAACCAGTCCGCCACAGAAATGGTGTTGCCGCAGTTGAACAGGGACGGCACAGCGGGATAAACTTCGCCAAGAGTGTTGCGACCCTTACCGGAACACTTCTGGGAAGCGATGATCTTGAAACGGGGATGTTCCACCTTATCAGAAGCCTGAGCGTCTGCGGTGCCGCCCATATTGGATTGACCATAGGCCAGATAAATGTGGAAATTAGGATCGGGAGCGGCGCTAGCCACGGAAGCGGCAAGTCCCAGACCCGCGAGAATCGAGAAAAACTGTTTTTTCATATTATTACCCATACAACGTACCATAAGTATACCCCTTTTTAGGGCCAAATGTTCCATATATATGGATACTTCTTTTGACAATTTGTCAACGGGCTTTCGGTTGAACTAGGCGACCAATGATATCGTAAGCCCGGCCTTTACCTAATTTTAACGGATAACCCACATTTTTTCTCTGAACGGCAATTCTGGTAGGTTCCTCGGGAGCCATAGTTTCCAGCATTTTCAAAGCATAGCGTTTGCCAAATTCCACCACGGCATTTCGATTGAAATGGTATTCATCCTGCCCTTCTAGCCCCTCAGAAGAAACTACGTAAGCATTTCTCATAACGCGAGGAAGTCTATCAACTTGACCGGGATACGCAATACCGCTGCGCAAGAGTTGGCCTGCAATAAAGGGAACCGAATCCGCACTTAACCCCAGCGCCTCCAAAAGATCGTAACGAGTTTTTCGAACCGTCTCGAGCCAATCAGGATTCATCCCATCGGTTTCACCCTGATGGAAAATGAAACCCTTGATGACACCTAATTCCTGGGCTTTCTTGCCAAGATCCACGAGAAGCTGGGGTATATTTCCATCTTCTGCGTACAGCCTCACTCGCCTTTGGAAATCCTGATCTTCGGTGGGAATATAATCGGCGTACTGGTCCTTATCGAACAACTTAATGGAGGCGCCCCCTACAGCCACCGGGACAATCCCGATGGTCACATCAGGAAGACTATCCACCAGAGTGCGGCCAAACCAATCCGCAATGGATACACCATTGCCGCATTTAAACAAGCTCGGAATAGCAGGATACACGTCCCCAATCACGTCGCGATTAAGCCTACTGCATGTTTGGGTGGCAAACATCTTGAAGCGGGGATGTTCAATTTCATCTTCTTCTACGGGAGAACCGCAGCCTTCCATATTGGATTGGCCATAGGCAATATAGATGTGAAAATTCGGGTCAGGCTCAGCCCACACCGCAGACACAGCGGCAATCGCAGCGAAAACGATCAATTTCATCATCCTGACCATGCTTTAAATATACCTTAAAAAAAGTTTACGAACGTTGATTTTTATAATTACGCAGGATGAAAATACAAGTGTTGATCGATAACCTTAAATCCGCAGGGGAATCCTGTGAGGTTTTGCAGCCGGAATGGGGCCTCTCCGCTTTCATTGAGTTTAACGGCAAGAGGATCTTGCTGGATACTGGAGCCTCGGCTGCATTCGCAGCCAACGCAGGCGCCATGAAGGTAGACTTGTCCACTGTGGACGTTGGAGTGTTAAGTCACGCCCACTTCGATCATTCCAACGGGATGGAAAAATTCTTCGAGGCAAATTCCCACGCCCCATTTTATTTGCGGGAAAGCGCCGGCGAGAACTGTTACCACACACACAAGTTTTTGAAGTTCTTCACCTATCAGGAATACATCGGCATACGCCGCGGCTGGCTCAAGCGTTACGCAGGACGCATCAAGTTTGCAAGCGGCACCGCAGAAATCCTACCAGGCGTATTTCTAGTGGGTCATAATGATTTTGTTTTTAGTGCCGAGGACCGCGCAGAAATCGCAGCACGTAACGGGCTCTCCGTCAAAGTGAACGGCAAGTACCGTCCCGATAGTTTTAACCACGAGCAAAGTCTTGTATTTGACACTCCCCGCGGTTTATTCATCATGAACAGCTGCAGTCACGGTGGCGCAGACAACATCGTGAAGGAAATTGAAGTCGCATTTCCCGGCAAGAAGATTTACGCCATGTTGGGCGGGTTCCACTTGTACCGCACATCGGATTCTCAAGTGCGGGCCTTCGCAGAACGCCTCCGCGAATTAGACGTTCAAAAAATCTACACCGGCCACTGCACCGGCGATCACGCCTACGAAATTCTCCACGAAGTCCTAGGCGACCGCGCAGAGCAAATGTACACCGGCATGGAAATTGAGGTTTGAAAAAGGAAAAGAAATGAACAAAGAAAGTATCTCTCTCGACAATCTTGAAAATATCAAGGGTAACCCCAAGGCCCTTTTACCAATCGCAGTATTCCTGGTCCTTTATCTGGGCATGGGTATCACTTTTGAATATGTTCTAAAAGTGCCCATGGGATTCTACAACATCCCCATTGTGGCGGCTTTCTTGGTGGCCATCTTTGTGGCGTGCATCCAGAACCGCAAACTGAATTTCGACAAGAAGATGAACGTGATGGCAGGCGCCCTGGGCGATCGCAACATCTTCCTCATGATTTTGATTTTCCTGTGCGCCGGTATTTTCGCAGGCATCCTGGGGCGCTCTAGCGCAAGTGCCGCTGCTTACCTGCTTCTGGACTTTATCCCGTCGCAGTTTGCAGTGGTAGTCTTGTTCGTGGTGGCAGCCTTCGTTTCTACCGCCATGGGAACTTCCGTAGGCACTATCGCAGTGGTCTCCCCCATTGCTATTGAAGTGGCGGGTGCTGCAGGCTTCGGCATTCCCTTCTGCGTAGCTTCCGTCATTGGCGGCGCCATGTTCGGCGACAATCTTTCCTTTATTTCTGACACCACCATCGCGGCAACATCCACACAGGGCTGCGCCATGAAGGACAAATTCAAGGTGAACTTCTGGATCGCACTGCCTGCGGCCCTGGCAGCCATTGTGATCATCACCGCCATCTCTTTCGCGACGGACGCCCACGCGGTCGTTACCGGTGACTACAACTTGATCCAGCTGGTACCCTACGTTTTGGTTCTTGCATTGGCTCTGGCCGGCATCAATGTTTTTGCAGTTTTGCTGGTGGGCATCGTTGCCGCAGCCGTCATTATGGTGGGCAGCGGAAACCTGAATTTCGTGGGCCTGCTGGGAAACATCGGCAACGGTATTTCCGGCATGTACGAAACCATCATGGTAGCAGTTCTCGTAAGCGCCCTTTGCGGACTCATCCGAATTCACGGAGGCTTTGCCGCATTGCTGGATTTTATCCATAAGGTTTTCAAGGGCCATAAGAGCGGCCAGTTGGGCGTAGGCCTTCTGGTAAGCGCCATGGATATCGCCACCGCAAACAACACCGTAGCCATCGTTATGGCGGCTCCCATCGCCAAGCAGATGAGTGACGAGTACAGAATCTCTCCCCAAAAGACCGCTTCGCTCCTGGACATCTTCGGATGCATCGTGCAGGGCCTGCTCCCTTATGGCGCCCAAATGCTAGTGGCCCTCTCCGCAGTAGCTACCGCTGCAGCCGCTCAGGCCGCCGCCGGCGTCACCGTGCAAAACATCAGCGCCTTCGACATCATCCCCTACATGTTCTACCCATTCTTGCTCTTGATCAGCGTGCTGGGATTCATCGCCATTTCACCCAAGAGGAAGAAGAAGTAAGATAGAACGCAAACAATTGTTACAGTTTCACCCTGTTTTCAGTTCTTTTCGGTTCCAGGCCTCTGAAAAAAAGCGATTTTTACGGGGTTAAGTTTATACTTACGATGGGATTGGTGTGTTCGCACACTAATTAGAGGATGTTTGATGAAACACATTATTGGTTCGCTTACTTTGGCGACGTGCATGAGCGCATACGCTGCAAGCGTTGTTGGTCCCGTTAGTCAATACGGCCAGCTGATTACCGGCAAGAATTCCAGCGGCAAGGGCCAGATCTACGGCTCCTGCGAAGGTGTCAAGGACGGCAAGGAAGTTCAGGTCCGCGGCATGAGCCTATACTGGAGCCTGATTCCCGAAGCAGTTGAATACTGGAGCGCCGCAGGCGTTTCCACCATGGTGAAGGATATGAAGATCCAGATTGTCCGCGCAGCCATGGCAACGGGCGATGAATACTGGAATTCCTCCTGGGAAGGCCACAAACTGCAGGGCTACCAGAACGATCCCGATTTCCAGAAGAACTTGATGAATACTGTGGTGCAGGCCGCCATCGACAACGACATCTACGTGATTATCGACTGGCATTCCCATGTGGCACACACCCAGACTGCAAGCGCAAAGCAGTTCTTTGGTGAAATGGCCCAGAAGTGGGGCAAGTACGACAACGTGATTTTCGAAGTGTTCAACGAACCGCAGGATATTTCCTGGGACTTGATCAAGAACTATGCCAACGAAATCGTGGCCGAAATTCGCAAGTACTCCGACAATCTGATTCTGGTGGGAAACCGCAAGTGGGACCAGAATCCTAGCGACGCCATCGGCAGCGAAGTCACTGGCAGTAACGTTGCCTACACCATGCATTATTACGCAAATTCCCATTGCTACGAAGGCAGTCACAGCACCTTCGCCGACCACAACGGACAAACCTGGGATGAAGATTGCGAAGGCACCAAGACCGTCAAGGCCATGAACGCAGGTCTCTCCGTTTTCGTATCTGAATGGGGTACCGGCAATTCCGACGGTAAGGGAACTCCCGGTTCCAACAACGCGGGCTGGCAAACCTTCCTGAACACCCATAAGCTTTCCTGGGCAAACTGGAGCGCAAGCCACTTCGACGAAGGCACCGCAGCATTCGCTAACGGCTCTAACAAGAATGCTCTACAATATACCGCATCGGGCTCTCTAGTCAAGGGTTACTTGGCAAGCAATCCCACCAGCTACACCAAGTGCTCTACTACACCTTCTGTTAATCCGGGCAATGACACCAAGTCCTCTAGCTCTGTTCAGCAGCCCGCTTCTAGTAGCTCCGTGAACCCGGTTTCCTCCAGCAGCGCTGCGACAGTCTCTTCCAGCAGCCAGCAGCAAGCAAGCTCCAGCAATTCCGTGCAACCCGCCTCTTCCAATAGCCAGCAGAATGGATCTTGCGATGGTCAGTGCTACGACAAGTTTACTGGCAAGTGCGTTGCCTACTACAACGGGATCCAAGCTTCCGATGGCAGCAGCTATGCCTACGACAACACTTGCAAGCTGACCATCCACTATGACGCAGGTAACGGATTCTTCGATGGTCCGGGAATTACTCCCAGCTCCAGCTCTGCCGTTCCGGGCAACACTCCGGAATCCAGCAGCGCAACGCTCGCCTTGAAGGATGTTGCAAGTGCAAACTTCAACGTCAGTGTTCACGGCAAGATGCTGCAGATCTCAGGCGCCACCGCCAACGTGGATGTCTTTGACATGCAGGGTCGTCCCATGATGAGCCTCCGCAACATTAGCGGTACCGCATCTCTTGAAGCACTTTCCAATGGCAAGTACATCGTTCGAATCAAGGCAGGCTCCAAGAGCATGGTAAAGCACATCGCCTTGAAGTAAGCTTCAATTCCATCTTGGAATAATGATTTACGGCTCAACCTCTTGACCATAGCGGGTTTGAGCCGTATATTATACACATAGACCGGATGTAAACCGGAACGCAGGACCTGCGGGTCCCGCAGAGATAGAAACGAGTCGGCCCTCTTTGGAGCGCCGACCGTTTTTTTGTTTAAAGCTCTGCTAGGCGTAAACGTGCGCTTAGCAGAGCTTTAAAATATATATTTGAATTATCGGGGTTAGTTTATGAAAAAGTTCTACGTCAAATTTGCAATGTCTTGTGCATGTCTGTTCTGCTTTGTGGCGAACAGCAGTGCTCAACTTGTATTCCATCCAAGTCAAGTCTCGGAAGATTCGATTTCAAACTTTGGACATAATTCTGAAACGCCCTTTTATTTCGAAAAGAATCCCTTAATTGCCAAAGCGCAGAATGCAGGACTTGACGACATAATTGCAGACGTTGATACTGTAGGTGCAGAAAAATTTTATGTGGGGAAGGATTCCCTAACCATGTATTGTAAGACAACGGAGGTTCAGGGCCGCAAGGGGAAAAAGGATAAACGCCATTGCTGGATTCCAGATGCTCCCGAAGCTGTGCAAAAACCTGTGAAGATTTATAGCTGTACCGATGATTGCCCCATTACCGAGGCTAGCTGGGACCGTGAACAGAAAATGAAGGAACGTAAAAAGGATAAGCGGGATCCTCATGAAAAAGATATGGACCGGGAACGGAATGCTCTACCGAGACAATTTATTAATGTTTTGGAAACCACTATAGAAGTCCTTAATACAGTAGAAAAAATTACCACTCCTTTTGTGTATATGGGAACCGCCGTCTATGAAGCGGGTAAGTCCATCTACAAAGGTGTATCAAAATAGCAAGCTATATTCTAGCAGAGCTTTATTTAAAGAAGAGTCTTTTCGAATTCAGCCAGGAGCTTGCGGCCTTGCTCCCATTCGCCTAGATTTGACTTGGCGTTAATGTGGCCCAGGCAGCCTACGCTTTCGATGTGTGCGCCCCAGGCGTTGGCAAAGAACTTGGAACGCTCCATGGTCACAAAAGGATCGTCCTCGCTAGCGATCACCCAAGCGGGGACAGGCAACTTTTTCAAGGGCATGGGAGCGAAATTGTTGATAATCTCGATATTGTCCGCATCGCTGGGCGAAACCAGGAAGGCGCCCTTGATGAAATGAGCCTTGGGATTTGCAGCGGCACCTGTGCGTCCAAAAATTTCTGTGAGCCAGAGAACGGTGGTCACCACGCCCAGACTGTGGGAAATAAAAATGGTGTCGGATTCCAGCTTGGAAACAGCCTCGTCCAAAGTTTCAATCCATTCAGATTTCTGAGGGGCATCCCAATTGCGCTGGACAACACGGCTTGCATCTTCTAGGCTCTTTGCCCAGAAACTTTGCCAATGGGTGGGACCGGAATTATTTAAACCAGGGACAATCAGATGATGCATTTTTGCTAGATCCTTCGACTACGCTGCGCTCCGCTCAGGATGACATGCAGGATTATTTCTTCTTCTTTTTCTTGGCGGCCTTGACGTCGTTGAGGGCGGCTTTCAGAGCTTCTTTCTTGGCCTGTTCTTCTTCGGGAGTGGGCTTGGTGTCTTCCAGCAGGCGATCGGCCCACTCGTCCCAGAACTTGCAACGTTCACCATCAAGCTTCATCTTGGCGAACTTTACCGGTTCCGTTTCTACAGCCAGCGTGATAACAGATTCCTTGTAAGCCTGCGGCAGGCCAGAAACCTGGGACATACGCTGCTTGAGCTGAGCCACGGTAGCATCCAGAATATCAACGCTAAAGCGACGTTCGATGTAACGGCGGGCAATGACGCCAACACCCATAAAGTAGCTGGCTTGATCGCCCATTGCAAGATAATTCTTACCGCGGAGTTCCTTAAGGGCAAGAACCGCTTCTTCGTAAGGCGGCAACTGGGGAGCGGCACCCACCTTGCGGAATTTGTGATGAAGGAACATGCCCAGGAGAATAAGGATGATGGCGCCCAAAACGATGGAGGCTACAATCACCCACTGAGGCATGCGCGGATCATCCAGAGGATCTTCCACCTCGATAATGTCTTCTTCTTCGCCAGTGGTACGAGTGGCGACCTTCACGGCAACAGGATCCGTATTGGTGCGTACCGTGTCGGAGCCCACCACGGCAGTGACCTGCTGGGGCGCAATCATAAAGTCGCCGCTAATGAACGTATTGAGAGTTGCTTGCCAAACAAACTTCGCAGTCCCCTTGGGCATGCCTTCGGTAATACGGTCGTTGACGATTTCCTTTACTTCGAAGCTACCCAGGTTCCCCACGAAACTGGGCAGGTCCACAATGGCATCTTCCGGAGCAGTCACGGCGATTTCGTAATTGAAACGGTCACCGATAAAAACCTGGGCGTTGTCCACCTTGGCATTGACACTAACATCAAAGGCCCCAGCGGCGGAAACAAGAGCTAGAATTAAAAGGCAATAAATTTTCGTAAGGGAACAAAGTCTGTGAGACATAAAAACCTCTTTGCCCAAGGAATATACAAATTTCACCATCTAAAAATCTGTCCGCTTCGGCTATGCTCAGCGAACTTACTTGAGATGCAGTTTCTTCTGGCGGAGGGCGGCGGTGGGATGTTCGCGGTAGATTAAAGCGAAAAGCTTTGTGTGGGGGATTTCGCAAGCAGTCAGTTCCCGCAGGGCATTCTTCGCGATTTTCTTTTCCAGCTGGCGGAAAGCGTAGGTATCCGCTTCGTATTCCTGATTCCAGCAGAAGCCATGGAATAACATCCTGCCGGGAATGGCCACCACATGCAGCCACAGGAAGGCTTCCCAGAGGGGGCAGGCAAACTGGAAGGTGACGAATACAATCCAGCCTAAAGCCAGAAGGAGCAGCAACACCTTGAGGGTATTGCGTAAAGTGGCGTGATGGAGCTTCTGGTGGCCTTCTTCGTGAAGTTTCACGAAGTTGCCTACCACGGGCTCCCTGCGGTTTTCCGGCAGCGGGACCAAATCGTTTACCAGCGGGATGATTCGCAGGACCATCCAGAAACCACCACCCTGCTGTGTCAGGCGGCACTCTCTCACTTCCAGGACGATACGTCCCAGAACTTCAACCAAAAGCAAAAAAGATAACCAGACTATGGAATCCATCAGACGCTTTCAGGTTTAGCGCCCTTCGCTACGGAAGTAAGCTTACGGAACTTTTCTTCCACACGGGCCTTCTCCCATTCGGTAAAGCCCTTGTCAATAGGATGAGCGTCATCGTAGTCGTCAAAGATCTTGCGACCGCGATCGTTGTCCTTGTCCAGACCGTGGGACACACGTTCGAACCAGTCCTTTTCCAGCTGGCGGTAACGCTTGACCAGATCCTCAAAACTATCGGACAGCGGCACCACGCGAACCACATCCTTATTCAGTTCAGTAGTAATCAAGCGGCGCAGTTCCTTCACAGGCTGGGCAAGCAAGTTCACGTCGTTTACCACCATGGTGATAATACTTTCCAGCACGTAGCGTTCCAGATATTCGGAGTACGTGTGGAGCGCTTGCTGACGGACGCGTTCACGCAAGAAGTTTTCGCCCAGGCCGTCAATGTGTTCCTTGGTATACACGTCACGAATGGTTGCCACCTGCAGGCGGCAGTAGGCATCGTAAACACAACGCACGGTTTCAGGATTGAAGATGTTGAAGAACGTAGCAGGCACCACGCCCTTACCGCGGACAGAATACTTGTAGGCGTTGCGATCCAGAGCGTAAGCATTGCAGGCGTAATTCCACCCCGGTACAATTTCGTTCAGTCGAGCAGGAACGCCATTGAGCTGCGGGTCACCGGGGCGCACCAGAGAGAAGGGGAACTTCAAACGCTGGGGCATGGTGGTAACACCAGTTGCTATCAAGGTGAAGGGAGACTCGCGGTAGTTGGCAGGGAACTTGATGTTTACGCCCAGGCCAAAGAACATGGCCTGTCCCGGCATCACTTCCTGGTCCGGCATACGTCCCGTGTGGTTACTACCCACGTTGGCGCCATAACCCAGGTTGCCGCATCCTTCGGGCCACAGGGCTGCAATGAGCAGAGAGTGATGATGCATCTGGGTCATAGGTCCCATATAGGAACTGTTCACTTCACCTTCTTCAATATGACAGCAGGGTGCAATAACAGAAGACTTCACAATAGCCTTGCAGCAAACCTTGGTGCGGGTCATGAGGACAGAGCCCTGAACTTCTGCGCCGGTGTGAATCTTCACGCCCATCTGCACATTGGAATTTTCAAGAATCACGGAATCGTAGACATGGGTGGATTCTTCCAGAGAGCTCATGACCACAGAGTTACGAATCTTGGAGGCCCCCTCAATACGGGCATGGGCGCCAATCCAGCTGTTACGAATGATGTTGGTGTTGGATACTACCGCACCCTTCCCCACAATACCGAAGGGCAAGGCCATTTCATCGCGATAAATTTTCAGCTGTTCTGCAAAAGCATTCCCCACTTCAGCATCAGCCTTATGGAAAAGCTGGAGGTCCACCAACTCCGTAGTCAATTCCGGGAACACCAGGATGGAACGACCGCCCATCTCGTTACCCACGTTCATGGAGGTGCCAATCATGTAGTTGATCTTGCCGGAGCTCACCAGGGAACCTACGTTATGCACCACAGCGCCACAGCGAATCAGTTCGTTGGACAGCATGGATACACGATAGATAAGAGCGTTTTCCACAATGCTGTTGTGAACAAGACTTTCATAGATGCCGGTGGGATAAGACACGTCACCGGGCAGAAGCAAAGTACCGAAGAATCGGGGCAGGTAAACTTCACCTGCGAAAGTGGAGCGATGAATTCGATTAGCATCAAAATCCTGTTCCACAAAAACTCTGGACCATGATTCCGAACGGTTCCCATTCTTTTCAAGAACCTGGATTTCTTCGGCCGTCAGAGCACGATACTTGGAGGTCGCCGCCTTGATTGCCTTGAAATTTTCCACGGAGGCAGCCAAAACACTATTCTTCAATACTTTTTTCAACTTCAGCAGTCTTTGCATGCCTCAAAAATAGACTAAATTCTATGCGTATGAAAGAAATGCTTTTCAATTTGATAGGAAAAGGCAAGTATAATATTTCCATCTACACCGAGGAAATATTTGAAAGACGCTGCCAGGAAGAAATTATCCGCAGTGATGAGGACACCAGCTCCTTCGTGTACGTTGAGCTGGACTTTGAAGCCATCAAGAACGCCATGGGTTCCGAGGAAGACAACCTGAAATTCTGGAGCATCTTCCTGGCATCCCTGCACAAGAGCAACCGCGGTAGCGACATTATCGGATTCCTGGAAAACCAGGCCGGTATCGGCATGCTGCTGCTGGACTCCAAGATCGAGGGCTGGGAACGAGTCCGTGGACGTATTCTGCAGATGGCAAAGACCGAAGGCTTTGAAAAGGCCGACGACTTCCTGATGAATTCTATCAAGCCTATTCTCTACCCCGCCTGCATCCAGAATGCTGGACTCGGCGACTTGGTACAGCCCATTCTCTAAGATGGTCCAAAAAGTTCTGGTCATTGGATCGGTATATCCCCGCTTCCATGAGGATGCGGAAGTACCTTGGCTGCGCGCCTCCATCGCCCACCTGAAGAAAGCGGGCATTGATGTACAGGTTTTAGCCCCCACCTACAAGGGCTTAAAGAGCCACGTTATTGACGGCGTCCCCGTGAACCGTTTCCGCTATGCACCAGCAAGCTTGGAAATGCTCACTCACGAAGAAGGCGCCCCCAGCAAGATGGCCTCGAAGCCTTGGCTGCAGCTCCTGGCAATTCCCTACATCATCAACGGATTTTTCCAGTGCATCCGACTGTGCCGCAAGTGGAAGCCGGACGTCATTCACGCCCACTGGCCCTTCCCTCATGCATACATCGCATTAGGCGCCGCAAAACTTTTCCGAATTCCTCTGGTGCTGAATTTCCACGGAGCGGAACTGCTCCTGATTCGAAAGAAGAAATGGGTACGTCCCTTATTGAAATTCGCCATAGGTCAAGCGCAAGGGATTTTTGCGAACAGCAGTTTTACCGCAGGTAAGATCAAGGCCCTTCGCGACGTGAACGTAGAGTGGAGCCCCTATGGAACTACCCTAGGCAGTGATGCATCCATATGTCATCCTGAGCGTAGCGCAGCGGAGTCGAAAGCTTGTCCTGAGCTTGTCGAAGGAGATCTAGCATCGCGAATGCATCCGGTGAATGGCAAGTTCAAGATCCTCTTTGTAGGCCGTCACATCGAACGTAAGGGCATCTGCTATCTCATTGAAGCAGCCAAGTACCTGCCTGTCGATAAATTCGAGATCCGCATCGTTGGCGTGGGCGACCTGACGGAAGACCTGAAGAAACAGGCCCGCGAAGTCATGGCCTCCGACGAATTCGAAAATCCATGTCATCCCGAGCGGAGCGAAGCGGAGTCGAGGGAACTGGGTCCCTGCGAAATCATCTTTACGGGAAAGCTTTCTCCGGAAGAACTGGAAGCGGAATACAGGAACGCCAACGTCTTTACGCTGCCCGCCATTGTGGACCATAAGGGAGACACGGAAGGCTTGGGCGTTGTGCTCATTGAGGCTATGGAACTGAACCTCCCCATCGTGGCAAGTAACGTGGGCGGCATTCCCGACGTGGTCGTAGATGGTCAGTCCGGCATCCTGGTTCCCGAGAAGGATCCTAAGGCTTTAGCAGATGCATTCAAGCGTCTAGCTGATGACCCCGCCCTGGTGGAAAGCCTGCTGGCAGGTTCCCGCAAGAGAATTGCAGAATGCTTTACCTGGGACGGAATCATTGAACGTCAGATTGCAGTTTACAACAAAGTCTGCAAAAAATAAACCATCCGGATTTAGAAAAGGCTTCGCTGATGCGAAGCCTTTTTCAATACTAGCAGATACTACTGGCGGTATGTCATCTTCTTTTTCAGCTTACCGTTTTCGTGGTATTCGTTCCACAGGCCCACTCGCTTGCCCTGGACGTAATTGCCCTGAAGCTTCAGCTGACCATTGGGATAAAATTCCTCGTACTGTCCGTTAGGAAAACCTTCATCGAAAACCACATGGCTTTCCAGCTTGCCGTTTTCATAGTAGGTTTCCCAGTTGCCGTAAAGCTTGTTGTGTTTGCAGGAACCCTTGGACTTGATCTTGCCATTTTCGTAATAGGCTTCGGATACACCTTCACGAAGGCCGTGAATGTAGGCCAGCTTTTCCTTGGGATTTCCGTTGGGATAGAACACCTCGAAAATGCCCTCCAGAATACCTTCCACGTAATTGGCCTTGGCAGCCACCTTGCCGTTGGAGTAGTAAGTTTCCCACACGCCTTCGCGGGTGCCCTCATCCACATACTTGTGAGCGCGGCTAACGTCATTACTCTTGATGAAAATGGAAGAAATAGTATCCGCAATAGGTTCCATGTCTACGCCGATGGTATCCACAGCGGCAGTGTCTACAGGAGCGACCTTTGCATCCATAGTGGGAATCTTGGGTACATCATTATTCTTAATGCCCGGGGTAGACTTCTGGGGGCCAGCGCAGGCCACAAGGAACAACCCAGCAAGAGACAAGTGTACGAGAGGTAATAAAATTTTCTTCATGTGGTCGTCTCCTACAGTCCAAAGAATCCAAGAGATTTGTTAGGGGCGTAAGAGCCCTTGGAACGAACCTTGCCAGTGCTGTAGTAGGATTCGTAGGCACCTTCACGCTTGCCGTTCTTGTAGGTGCATTTTTCCTTCAGCTTGCCGGTGCTGTAATAAGCTTCGTAGGCGCCTTCCATACGACCATTCTGGAAACTGCCCTTGCTTTCCAGCTGGCCATTGTCGTAATAACTCTCCCAGATACCTTCTTCACGGTCGTCCTTGTAGGCGCCCTTCTTTTTCAGCTTGCCATTCTGGAAATATTCTTCGTACAGCCCCTCGCGAGAATCGCTACTGTAGGTGACCTTGGACTGTACATTTCCATTTTCATAGAAAAATTCAAACAGGCCCTGCTTGCGGCCATTGTCAAAGACGCCCTTACTCTGCTGCTTTCCATTCTTGTAGAAGGATTCGAACAGACCGTTCATCTTGTTGTCGGAATAGACGCCCTTATTTTCGATAGCGCCGTTGTCATAGTAAGTTTCCCAGATTCCTTCCTTGACTCCGGACTCGCGCCAGGAATCGCCTTCGGGAATGAGGGATTCTGCCTGACACCACGCAGCAAGAGCGAAGCATCCAGCAATAAGCAATTTTTTCATATTTTCTCCTATAGGAAAAGGGCGCCGATAACTGCGGCAAAGACAATCATCTTGATGGGGCCGATTTTTATTTTGCGATTTCCAACCGCAATACCCTTCGTCAGGGCAAAAGTCACGACGAACAACACCAGCCCCACAAGGAACTGCTTCGTCTGCGCAGGATCGCCACCCATGGGGCGGCCAAACAATTCCACAAAGGGATTGCCGAAATTTTCCGCATTCATCAGCACGAGGGTTGCGGCAAGCAACAGGCCCACTACCGCGGGGCGCAAGCCATCGAACACGGCGCGTACCTTAGGATGATCGGCGTACTTCATAAAGAAGCGGCTAATGAGAAGCATTAAAATGAGGGAGGGCAACACCAGAGAGAAGGTGGCCACCGCACTTCCCAAGATGCAAGTGAGCGGATCCGCGCCAGTATTCTGTAAAGCCGTGTAGCCGGCGTAAGTGGCGGAATTGATTCCGATGGGACCGGGGGTCATCTGGCTAATAGCCACAATGTCCGTGAAGTCTGCAGAACTCATCCAGGGATGCTTTACAACCACATCCTGCTGAATCAGGGAAAGCATGCCGTAGCCGCCCCCAAAGCCGAACAGCCCAATCTTAAAGAACGTAACGAATAGCTGGAAAAAGATCATTTTTCTTCCTCCACGCTTTCTTCAGCCTTACGTTGTTCATCCATGATCTTGGCCACTTCATGGGCCTTGCGAGTACCGCGGCGACCAACCAGATACCCCACAACACCCGCGGCAATGATAATGAGGACGGGAGAAACACCCAACAGCCAAATGAGCAAGGCGCTTACGATGGGAACCCAGAAGGTATAACGATTCAGTTTTGCCTTTTTCGCCAGGTTGAAAGTAGGTACCGCAATGAGGGCAACAACAGCAGGGCGAATGCCTCGGAATGCTGCTGCCACAATCTCGTTATCCTTAAACTGATGGAAGAACAATGCGATCAGCAAAATGATAATGAAGGAGGGCAGCGCCGTCCCCATACAGCACAAAACAGCGCCCCTCACTTTTCGCAGACGATAACCGATAAAGATGGAAATGTTAATGGCAAACACGCCGGGACAACTCTGGGCGACGGCCATCAGGTCCAGGAATTCTTCCTTCCCTACCCACTTCTTCTTCTCGATGATTTCCGCCTCGATCAGCGGAATCATGGCGTATCCACCACCAATAGTGAATAGCCCGATCTTAAAGAAGGTCAGGAACATGTCCAAGTAGACGTTCACTTGCTCAAATCCTTATTGGTCATAGCGCAGACGCAGGAATCACTCCACACGTTTTCTGCAGTTTCAATCATGTCGATGATAGCATACAGCGGAAGGATTACACCCATGACACCGATATTGGCGTTCATGCCCACCATCAGGGAGAGGGTCAGGAAATAGCAGCCCATGGGAACACCTGCGTTACCTACTGCGGAAAGTACAGAGATGAACACCCAGGTAATCATGGTGCCGAGGGTCAGTTCCACACCGCTATTCTGCATCACGAAAAGGCTGGTCACCAGAATGAAAGCAGCGCAACCGTTCATGTTGATGGTAGTGCAAATGGGGAGCACAAAGCGGGAAACTTCCGGATTCACCTTCAGGTTATCTTCGGCGGACTGCATGGTCACAGGAAGTGTGGCAGCGGAGCTCTTGGTGAAGAAAGCCATCATGACAGCGGGACTCATCTTCTTGAGAACGTGAATGGGATTCAGGCCGCGAGCCAGCAGGAACAGGGGCAGCACAATGAGGAACTGCACGGCGTTACCGCCCATGACCACCGCAAGATACTTACCCAGGGAGCCAACCACAACGCCGGCACTCACCTGTGCGGAAAGCTGGGCAGCGAAAGCCACAACGCCAAGGGGCAAAGCCCACACAAGAGCACGAATCAAGGTGAACAGCAATTCGCGAAGGCCAAGCACCACCTTCATGAGGGCATGCTTGTTTTCGGATTCCGGCATGAATGCAAGACCAAGGCCCACTGCGGCAGCCACCATCAAAATACCCAGCACATTACCGCTAAGGAAAGGCTGCACCACATTGTTGGGAACAACGCTCAAGAAGTGATCGTAGTAACTCATGGCGCTCAAGTTCTGAGGAACTTCGGCAGCGCCGCCACTGACCAGATCCATGGGCAAGTTTGCAGGACCGATAATCTTGTATAGGAGAAGACCCACAAATGCGGCCGCAAAGGTGGTCAGCAAGGTGTAAATGATGGTACGTCCAAAAATCCTGCCCGTATTCTTCTGCACGCCAAGAGCAGAAAGAGTAGTCATGAGGGCAAGTGCGATGGTAGGTACCGCCACAAACTGGAACAGGCGAGTATAAACAGAAGCAATGAAGTTAATCAGGTTCTGGAGACCTTCGGACTGAATCAGCCCCAAGAGGGCACCCACAATCAGGGCAACGATCCAGACAATGACCTGCGTTTTCTTAACGGACTTGACCTTCTTTGTTTCGGAATTTTGCGTCATGCTAACCTCGCTAATTTTGGGAGGAAATTTAGAAAGATTAGTTGACAGTTTACCCGACAATCCCGATAGAGATAAGAAGAAACAACCGAGGACCCTATGCCAATTACACTTGTCAGCCATTACACCTTGCGAAACATTCCCTGGGAAGTGCTCATTTCCAAATGTTTAAGCCCATGGTGCAAGCAGCTGGATCGCCAATGCCGATGGCCCCTTCTGGAAAGGGTCCGCAAATTCCTACAGGCCGATGGGCTATGCCAGCAACAACAATATGAATATTCGGAAGGAATCATCCGGAGCATTCTCAACCAGGAGCATACAGAGGAAATCCCTCTGGACTTCTTGGGACTGGACCGGAATTTCAATCAGAAGGACGGAAGCGTCGTCAACCTGAGATTCATGGCAACCCGTCTTCCGGAGGGGAACATCCAGGCGGATATATTCACGACGCTGGACCTTGCATACGGCGGTAAAATGGAGGGCACGTACCTTTCCCTCCACCACCAGCTTCAGGAATTCTCCACGGAAGATTCCGCCACATGTCCCAAGCTCCACTTTGGCGAAATTCCCCAGAGCGTCTACCTGAGAGGAGCCCGAGGCGCCCTGTGGGATCGAATTGCCAGGAACGAAACGAACCTAAGGATTTCCATCGTGGAACAATCCGTAGGGGAACAATCAACAAAAGAACAATTGCCGGAAGAACATTCCTTGCAGGAGCAATCCGCGGCGGACAATTCCACTTTGGAATGTTCCTCCGACCAATATCCCGCTATCCAACATTCGCCCACCGAATATTTCCCCAATGATTATTCACCCAATGAATATTCCGCAGGCGATTATTCCGCCAGCGATTATTCTAAACTGCAGGCCAGAATTAAAGAACTGGAAGAAAGTCTCGAGGAAACCCTCTGCGAGAACAACGCACTGTCCGACCGTCTGGAAGAATCCCAGCGCTTGAATCGTGAACAGCAAAATGGCAAAAAGACTCTCATCAAGTCCAATAACGAACTGAAGGACAAAATTGACCGTCTCAAGAAGCGCATGAAGCAGGCCGATAAGCGGGCCAACATGAATGCCGACGAAAAGTTCACCAAGTTCTGCGAAGATTTCGACAAGGAGAACGACGAACTTCGCGCCGCCTGCGCCAAGATCCAGGATGAGCGAGATTGCCTCCAGTTAAAACTGCAGGAAGCCGAGGGAAAGGTCATCTCCCTGAAGGGGCGCTTGGGCAAGGCAAGCAACGGCATGTCCGGCGGCCTCCTTACCGCCCCCAGCGAGAACGAGAAATTTGAAGATGAATTTGTGATTGCCATTTTCAGCGCAATCCACAAGGCCATCGAGAAAACGCCCAGCAAGAGCAATTCCTATGGCAATCGCTCCATCGACCTATGGACCGCCATCATCAAGGCAAATCCCGACGCAGAGCGCGCCTTCCAGAATTATAAGGAACTAAAGGCAGATCTCATGAACGCCATGAAGAGCAACGATCTGGAAAGAAACCTGGACCTGTTCGCCCCACTAGGGATGAAGTATTCCTCCCACACCAATAATCACTGGAAGTTCAATTTTGCAGACGGGGATCGTCGTTACAACGCCACCCACGCCTCTACCCCCAGCGAAACTTCCTCAGGCCCAAGCAACAGCGCCAAGGATCTAAAGAACGCATTTTTGTACCCGACTTAAAGTTTGCGCAAGACGGCTTAAGAACTTGAACCAGTGCTGATGCGGGATATCACGTATATCCGCATGAATTTCAGAATACGCGACCAGAGGCCTCCACAGCTTCAATTTGCTTTTGGGCGAATGTATCCGCTTCTGCATCCTTGAGTAAATCACGGCTAGCGTAGTCCACATTCTTTAGGAACATTTCTTTCTTGCCATGCAACAGAATGTGTCCTAGTTCGTGGAAGAAAGTGTACCAGAAACCACCATCCGTCTCGAAGCCATCGTGAAGCTGGATTACGGCGATATCCTTGTACCAGCGGGAGGCTCCATGAACCGGAGCGGTCTTGAAGTTTTCTACATAAAGCAACTTGATGTTCGCCTTGGCGCAGAGGGACTGCAACTTTTTCTTGGTCTTTAAAAACTCCGGAGCTTTTACTGACGGAGATTTTTGGGCAAGAGCGATAAACTCTGGAAGCATGTTCTTGATATTGGAGCGGACGGTCTTATCGGGAATCTCTTCCATCTGGATTTCGTCCGCCAATATTTCACCACGGCGAAGCCATACAGACATGGCATAGGGATCGCGAGATTCCGCCAATGAAATACGGAAAGCGACCTTCAGCTGCTGCTTATAGTAATAGTTCTCCCAGGCCTTGGATGAACATAAGGCGAAGAACTTGAACAAAGGCTGCACCTTGTCGGCTGGGGCCTGCAGGGCACTAATCCACTTGCGTTTTAACATGTCGGCCAGGGGAAAATTCTTCATCCATTCAAGGACGGACGGTAGACCCTTTTCTCGTTTTTTACCTGCTAAAAAATTGCTATAGCTATATTGTCTGCGCATCCAATACTCCGCAGAAATACCTGTAACGCATTCCAAGTCCATTGCGACGTCGAGAGACAATGAACATTTGCCCTTTAAAATTTCATTGATGGTTTTTGGAGTACGCCCAATACGAGAAGCCAAATCATTGGCGTCCATTTTCATTTCTTCAAGTTTCTCCGCCAAATCTTCTCCTGGCGGGTAAATAACTGCAGGTGCAAAATCTTTAATTATTTCAGACATACGGCCTCCTATTTGTGGTAATCCACTATTTCTAAAATTTCTGCACTGGTAATCTCAATCCATATTTTACCATCTGCATTTTCGCCGGCTCGAAACACTAGGCGATAAGGCTGATCCAAGTCACAAGCCCATTCGCTAGCGCGATTTCCTGTTAGTTCGTGAAAGTGACCAGGAAGCGAACGCAAACTTTCAAAATTTTCAGACTGCCGAATATTATCCAACCTTCGCCAAAACAACTTACTTCGAGATGCACCAAGTTTTCTTAAACCATAACTGGCATCTAATGCACATCTCTCTAGTTCTTTATCCTTGAAAGAAACTTCCAAGTCCCCCCTCCATCGTTGTATTTATTTTAAATATATAATAAATTTTCAACTAAAGCAAGAGGTTAATTAAATTATAATAAACATAAAGAGTTAATCAAAAAAAACTCTTTGCTATAAACAGGAAGAAAACTTAAAAACTTTTTAATGCCCTAGAGGACAGGAATTTGAACGTTGCTTAGCTTCCGATTTGTCTAGATTTTCCTGACATTCCCAATGAGTAATCTGATTAGCGCAAACTTCAGCAATGGTAGCATCACCGGAATCGTCTTCACAGGCATTCATGCACATCACCATCATTAAATACTCGTCTATAATTGGATATCTTTCACAACTTAATTTTTTTTGAACAACAGGAATCGCTACTGTGGCAACAGCAGCAGCAACAATCCCCACCTCTTTGGGATGATCCTGCACGAATTCCTTACTCTTGTTAAAGGCTGCTCTTCCTTTCTTTTTGATACTTCCCCACCATCCGGAATTTTGTTCCTCTTGAGAATAGTCTTCTTCATTTACCGTTTCTACAACTGGGTTCTCAGCTGGCTTTTCCTTGGGAATCAACGTAGTCCCTTCAGTCACCTTTCCTTCTTTTTCACCATCGAAGTCAGGAATTTCATAAACATCTTCCTGAGCAATAGCAACGGGTTCTTCACGAACAGAAGCGACGGAATCCATCTGAACCTCCTGCACGGAATCTACAGAATTTTCTGCCATAGGCAGGACTTCAGAATCCCCCTCGTCACCGCCATCACTTTCAACAACAACAGAAAGAATCGCTCTCAAGGAATCAATTTCAGAATGCAGTTTTTTCGTTTCGGAAAGCATGGAATCAATTTGTGCATTCTGATACGATGACTCCGATGTCTTTTTCGCTCTTTGCGCCTCAGATTCATTTGAAGTTATTCCGTCAAGGCAATCCGACAGTGTTTCCTTAAAATCCTTATTACAGGAGGTAAGTATTAGCAGAATAAATAATATGACCAAATTTTTCATCATACACCTTTAAAAATCAAACTCGTCTTTGCCATCGGCATCTTTTTTAGGCTTGTACCTACGATCTTCCAAAAACTTCTTGACCTCGCCAATAACGTTCATTCTAAAACGGCTAACAAATTCCAATCCTCTTCGCGTAATCAGAAGCTGCTCAGGATTACTCGAAGTCTGCTGAGAAAGGAACTTTTTGAGTTTCTTCAAAAATACAATGGCAGCCACTATTCTTTTCTGTTCTGGGAAATCAGTTTCCTTCTGCGCATCCGTCTTTGGAGGCTCTTTCCAATACTTGCGTTCAATGCAGTTGACGTAATTGAATTCTCCATCATCAGCTCTCTTCTTCTTTTCGCCATCCTTCGGATAAGTCTTGAAATATTCCTTTACCACATCGGAATACTTCTTATCGCGACCCTCCAACATTCGTGCAATATCGTCACGAAGGGACTGCCATATTTTAATATCGGCATCATCAGCCATAAAAATTCCCTTTTTTCGCACAAAAACGCCATTCACGTTTGACCCATTTTGACCCACGAGCTGGTTCTAAAATTGTTGTCATGAAGGGGCGATCCCCCTCAAGTAATAGAAAAACTCATCGCATTAGCGACACACCTTTGCCAAGCCACCGAGCTTGTGCAGCAGCTTGACATCACCGGTATTTGGGCTTTTTACAAAAATAACACCAAAACAATCATTTTCAAAATAAAAAAGGAGTCAAATATGACATATGTATCTGCAAACAAAGAAATCAACGATTTCTGCAACAATCTTCTGGCAACCAACTTGTGGATCATTGATCACAGGAGCAAGCACATCGTGCTTCGCCATATCGCCATAGGCGCCAACAAGATTATCCCCATTCCCTGTACACCTAGCGACATCAATGCTTTCAAGAATCTCAAACACAGGTACAAACGCTACCTGCGCGAGTACTTCAAACAAATCGGGCTGATCATCAATAAACAAATGAATATCCAATAAAGGAGCCACATTATGTGCACCACAAAGAATTACCTTCACGCTCTTGAAAAAGAAATCGAACTCCGTCTTAACGGATTCCAAACCTCCATCGCTGACGTAAACTTCATCAAACGGGACGAAAGAGGATTCATGTACGAATTGATTGAATCCGATCGCACAAACTCACCCTTTGAAGATATCGCCTACAACTTTAGCAATGCAACCCAATGTTATCAGGTTCCTGAAAGCGCCGTTCCCAAGGCGAAGCTCCTTCCAGAGAATATGCTGGTAGTCTGCGGCTTTGGCACACAGGTCACCCCAGACAACAACAAGAGATACTTTATCTGGCTGAGTGGAAAAGTTAAGGCTCAGCACCTTCTCTGCACGCCACCTAGCACCATCCAAATTGCTGCTGAAATTTCCGCCATGGAACACATCAGCAACGTCAAGGGAAACCTGAGCCTTCAGGCCCGTGGCGAAGTAGACAACTTTGAAGAACGTTACGCAATCCCTCGAGTAATTCCTAAAGCCCTCTCCAGTCTCCTCCAAGGCGAGGAACTGAACCTGCCTTCCTTTGAAACAAAGGAAATTCCAGAAGAGGAATACGTTATCCTCAAGGACAACAATCGCCCTGGCAATAGCGAACAACGTCAGTTTGTTTGCAACGCCCTTTCTACTCCCGATTTCACCATCAAGGTCGGCCCTCCAGGCTCAGGCAAGACCACTTCCGTCGTGGAACTGATTATTCAACTGGTAAAGCGCGGCAAGCGCATTCTGCTAGTGGCTTCTACCAACGTAGCCATCGACAATATTCTGGAAAAATTGAAGGATCATCTCGACAAGGTTTGCGTTAAGCGCTACGGCAAGACCGATAACGACAAAATCAGCACCGAAGCAAAGAAATTCATCACAAAGGATCCGTTCAAAAAAATGGAAGCCTATTCTTTGAAAAAACGTTTGCAAAATATCCCAGAGGATGAACGTTCCGCCATACAGAACAGCCTTCTTGATAATTGCAGTGTCAAAGACAATAAACTGCTCTATGAAATCATTGAAGAAAATGCCCCCATCGTGGCAGGTACCACTTTCGGAGCCGCCTTGGAAGAAATGAAGAAGCTGATGGCCAAAGGAGAAATAGAGCCGCCCTTTGATTACCTCATTCTTGATGAATCATCCAAGACAACCATCCAGGAATTCTTGGTTCCCGCCTGTCTTTGCAAGCACTGGATTGTGGTAGGCGATACTCAACAGCTTCCGCCTTACGTCAGCGATGACGATCTGGCAGAGAATCTGCAAATCTGCTATCCCGACGACAAGAGCAAGGAGAAGGAATATACGGTAGCCTCCGATTCTCTCCTGGCTGCTGCAGGCTGCAATTTCCGTCAGACAGTCCTGTTGGTGGAAAAGGAATCCGAGATGGATGCCTACTGGTACAGTAAATACGCAAAGAAGAACGACATTCTTTTTGCCGACGCCGATAAGATCGAAGAATACGAAAAGGTTCTTCCCTTCGCTACGATCATCGTTGGTTCCGTAGAGTCTTTCCGCAAGAATCGCCACCTGATTGCTCCGCGCATCACTACAGTGCGTCTCGCCCGCGACAAGGATACAGGACGCATCTTGCACGAAGAGGATATGCAGGAATGGGTAAGCATCGCCCGCTATAACCGCGAAAACCTTCTGGACCGTTTTGACGAAAACGACCCTAAGGAATGGCATGACGAAGTGGCATGGCGTTTGATCCGCATGTTTGAACAACGCGATAACGATGTGAACGTAGACCGTAGTACTTTGGCTCGCCTCAAGGACGAAATCAACGCCTTGATTCCTGTAGGGGATGCAGAAGCCTGCAAGAAGAGCATCCATGTCTTCGAACAGATTTACCTGCCTTCCTACATGGAATTGCTACTCCGCGGCTTCGGCGAATATAAGGATATTGCCCTCTTCCGCGGTATTCCCCAGAAGATGCTAGAGCAACGTTGCATCAAGCTGTCTTACCAGCACCGCAGCCACCCGGATATTGCTCAGATTGCCTCTGACGAATTCTACGACGGCAAGGCCATGCGTTCCGAACATATGGTCGGCAAGCGCGAATGGAATTACCATCGCTTTGGTGCATGCCACAATCACTGGGAAAACATCAAGGGACGATGCGATAACAAGAACCGTAACAAAGCCGAACAGAAGTGGATTCAACAGGAACTGGTGAAGTTCCGCGATTTCACAAAGGCCAAGCCCAAGAAAGGAGAAAGATGGACCGTCGCCGTTCTTTCCTTCTATAAGGAACAGGCTGATGCCCTAAAGAAGATATGCCAGACCGTTTTCAAGGGTTGCGAAAAGACTGTAGAGTACAGCGCAGGATCTGTTGATTCCTTCCAGGGTCACGAGGCAGATATCGTCTTCCTCAGCTACAGCAACCAGGTGCCCACCTGCTTTATCGGAGCCCCCAACCGCTTGAACGTGGCTATCACCCGCGCCCGCTACATGATGGTCCATGTTGGCAACTGGCGAGCCATGAGCAAGGGCCAAGGCGCCTTAGGACGCATTACCCAGAAACTGAAGAACGTAACCCACGGTCTTTAATCCATCACTTTTTTATAGGAGACTCGTTATGATTATCAACAATATCAACGATAACATCACCTACCGCCTGGTCAAGGGCGATATCCAGATGAAGCGTATGAATCCATGGATTCGTCCCTTCCTCCGCTACATTGAAAACCATCCCCATTGCAACGAAGTAGACATCTGCCGCGACTTGCTGTGCGATAACGGCAATGCCCGCAAGGCAGCCGTAAAGAACATCCTGTTCTTTTTCAAGCAGCAGGGCTTGCTAGCCTACGATTCTGTCAATGGCTACGAATTGACAAACAACGGCATGGCAGCCTTCGAATCCGGCAATATCTGGCAAGGAATGAAAGGCGCCTTCGCAATCACCTTGTGGACACCTAGCGCAGATTGCCCTCCGTTCATTCTTGACGTACAGCCCGTTCCCGAACACTGGTACGACTCAGGCAAGAACGGATTGGAGGATTTTCCCGAGGAATACGGCAACAACCTCTGCAATCTCACACTTTGTTCTAAATCCATCAAACTGGATGTTGTCAAGAGACTCTGCCGTCCCACCTACTTCAACACCGATTTCAAGGCCAAAGTAAACTCGAAGGGAGAAGTTAAGATCTCAGGAACCTCATCAGTAAATGGCTTCAACCCCTATGAAGTAGAGTTCAAGGTCAATCAGGATCTGCTGTCCGTCATCCTAGACGACACCGACGACGACGAATTCTAACCACTACCACAAACCCCTAAACACAAGGAGACATCTATGTCCAAGCAATCCAACCTCAACAATCACGCAAACCAGCTGAACTCCAACAAGGGCACCTCTGGCTTCAACAAGACCTACCTCGCCACCATGCGCAACCATGGCGAACAGCTGAATCCTACCAGCCCCAAGTTCCAGGGACGCAAAGGAAAATAGCCACCCACGCCCCAATTCCGCATTACAGGGAGATGCGGATACAAACGGTGTTGTCCGGTGACAAGGAAGACTGAAATTCGGTTAAAAATCACGCTCCTTGTCCGTTCCGGGCAACACTTACTTGCCTGTAAGAAAAAAATATTGACCACCAGTTAACATTTTCTTATATTTCTTTTTAATATAGCGGGAAACCGCGACCTTTTTAGAGCTTTGCTCACTATCTTCTAGACTGGAATCGGCAAAATTCACAAACGCAGAAGATAACCGGCAAACGCTCACGTCCCTTAGGGGCGTGGGTTGTTGTCGTTTATTTGCGCGTAATGGCTTTGCCGAGCCTCAGTCTGCAGATAACGATGGACGACTCCACGCCTTTTTCATTCCCTGAAAGTTGGTTTATCCATCCGAGGCTTTAAATCGGTAAAACTTTTAACAGGGATATTTATGAAAAAAATCCTACTCTTATTGGCTACAGCAAGTGCTGTTTATGCGAATGACTTTTGTCAGCAGTATTGCACTTCCTGCGCAGCAGACTCCAATGACCCTACCTGTGAAAAGGTGATCAGCGTATGCGGTTGTACACCAATCACGGAATCTAGTGAACCCGCTGAAGAAACAGAGCCTGTAATTGATACCACAGCCGCCACTACAGTCGTTGATTCCGTAAAAAACAATACAGTGGTTTCAGCCCCAGAAGCAGAAACTATTGAAAAAAACATTGCAGACACCACCACGAGCGCAGAACCTGTAGCAAGCACAGAAGTCCCTGCAAGTACTGAAGAGGCTGCATCCCCATCTGGCGCAGTTCCCCCAATCCGTTTCCGTATGGGCGCAGGCGCTGATTTCCGCATGTTCACACCCTATAAATTCGGCGATATCCGTCACCTCCAACGTCATGTCGGTTTTGGCGGTGGTCTCCATTTCGCAACGCGATGGGAAATCATGAAGTTCTTCGATTTTCAATCAGGTATCAATGCGGGAATTCAGGGTACCAACAACGATTTTGATGATAATTACGGAATCATACAGAGAGAAATAGACATCACCTTTATCACACTCTATGCAGAAATTCCACTTTCCGCACACGTTAAGTTACCCATTCATAAAAACTTCGTACCCTTCTTCAGTTACACATTCCTGATCAAGAAACCTGTATACGAATGGGGTCACTACGATATAGACTACAGCATAGACTATTCCCATAACGTCACCGACCATAGCCTAAGTCATTATGATGACGATGACTACTACAGTGGAGCATTTGCCGTAAACGATTGGGAATTTAGCCACAGTTTTGGCTTTGGCTTTGAAATTGCAGATCATTTCTCCATTGAAGCATCCTTCGCATTCTTCAGCTTCGATTCCGGCACCAACGGCATTCACGAGTATGAAGACGATGATGCAAACTTCCGCATCAACCTTGACTACTTCTTCTAAGGAGATTATTATGCTTAAGAAAATCCTTTTCACAAGTTTATTTTTTTTGAGTGCAGTCCTTTTCTGTAGCTGCGCTGACAATAGTCCCGTTGCAACCATTAGCGATGATTATGATAATCGTACCGAAGATGCCTACGATCACGTAAAATACATATCCTCCAGTAGTTCCGCCAAGAGAAGTTCCAGCAGCCACTATAACTATGATGACTACTACTCCAGTTCTAGCATCAGCTCCAGCAGCCATTACTCCAGCTCCAGTGTTCTAGAATTTGACTACCTAACGACTTCAAAAACACTGAACTTCACCTTGACATACTACGAACAGACTTCCACTAACTGGGATGCTTCCAGTAATTCCTATAGCGATGGAGATCCTAAAATTTCCTTCGTCATCCATTTTATTCAATCCAATGGTACCGAGACATCTTTCTCCACCAAGAATGACATTGACAAGAAATGGTTCTACAAGGAAGACATCAACAAATGGGAAGGCAGATTATCTTTTGTCACCAGTGTTCCAGCCTTGACGGATACCATCAAGGTATGCCCTACTGTTGTAGATGTAGATATTATGTTCGATGACGACAAGTCCTCTGGTTACTGCTACTACACAGCACATATAGGCCGTAATCTTAAGGATCGAGAAATCGTAAAGCAAGAAGACTATCAAGCAGAAGACTACCGTCTGAAATGGGAATGGTACCTCTACTAGTACAAACTAATCTTTACAAAAAGCAACTATAGTTTGCAAAATGAAGGCAGGGTCCGAAAAGGCCTTGCCTTTTGCTTTATACAAACTAAATTTTAGGATTACACATTTATTGAGAGACAACATGGGAATCCAGATGAAAAAAGTTTGCTTTTTTATATGCGTCCTTGCGATGCTCGGGGCTACGGCGTTATTTACCGCCTGCGGCAGCGACGATGTTTCAAGCAATCCTAGCGAGGCATATGACCTCGAGGGCAAAATATATTTCGCCTTTCCCATCACCTCCATAGACAAGAAGAATCATCAGTTTTCAATGGATTTCTGGTTTAGCGAGGATGCCTGCATCTACCGAGATTCCAAGGTTCTCTGGGACACGCTCATCTATTCAGCCAACCTATTGTTTGACTACAGCATTGAAAATCATCGTCTAGCGCTAGAAAATGAGTATGTCCATTTTAATCCTGCCTGGAGCGAAAAAAACAAGTCTCTTCTTGGCGTTTGGAATCTTGATGAGGAGGAAAATGTCCAATATATTATCACGCAAGACACTTTCTATTACGCAGGCACAAAGACGGAAAACCCGAAAGAGGAAATTATCCCGGAACCGGTAGAAACTCCTATTGTGCTAGGCGAGTCCTACTTCATGTATGACATGTACCGCTGTGTCCAATATGACCGAATATGCTATTTTGACCAATGGCACTTCTCCAAGAAAGGCCCAAATTCACTCCATGAATTTCGCATTGACGTTCATGATTCCACCAGCAATTCCATGTCCTTTACCCATGAGGGTCAGGAATTCTTCATCAACGTTTTGCATGTCCAGGATGATTCCCTCAACAACGGGAAGGCTTACTATTCAGCAATTACGGTTATTGACCAGGACACTTGTTTCTACGAATATACCCGATCAAACGTAACAGAAGATTTGTGCAAGGAAGAAAACCTGAAGTACCTAATGGGGTACTCCAGAGACGATGAAGATGCAGAGCTGGAAGATATCAAGGGCGATATCGTAATGTTTGAATACATGAAAAATTCCATTGAGGAATTTCAGAAATGCATCTATAATCACACCAAAAAACAGTAGCTCAAAATCATCACGAGGTTTTTATGGAACGGGCATTCTCCTTGCCTGCGGTTAACTTTGACGTACCCAGGGCATTCAACATTCTTTACTGCGAGGAAAAACTTCCCTATACTTTTCACTTTGAATTTCCGCTAAGCTGCATTGATTCCATAAGAGAAGTCGTGGATAAGGTGAGCAATACATGGGGCCATCGGTATATATTGGAAGAACGAAAACCCGAGAATTGGAATCAATGGCTGTCAGAGCTCATCCATTACGGTACCGATACCTCAGGAATATGGAGATACTCCTTCAATATCGGCAACACTGAATTTGAAACTTTTGAGATGCATCGGAGAAACCCGTCCATCAACGTTTCCGGCTTTCTAAAAAAACTCAAGGGGAAAACCACCTGCAATGTGTACATCACCTTGTTCGATCCTCCAGAGATTTTTTTTGACATCTGGAAAGGAAAAATGTCCACAGAGGTTTTCGAGGTTCTGCCTTTATTTGAGTTATTCAGAGACCTGAATGATGCAACACCCCTAAAGCCCACTATTTCTCCTGGGAGGTTTCGATACATTCTTCCAGCCGTTCTTCCGATTTGGCTGTTTCGCTCCATAATATTCAGGTCTTCAGAACCGATTCACGTTCCAAGCTATATGTATAGCGATCCAAATGCCTCCTGGAAAATGAATTTGGTGAGTAAAGACGGAAATCAAGCGAACGACACGAAAATTGTGAAGGAGACCATCAAGACTTCCAGGGGGACGTTCAACATTACCCGCCCAGCAACGAAAAAGGAAATCAAGGAGCAGAAAAAGGCGGCAAAACTAGTAAAGCAGGAAAAACTGCAGAACCGTCTGGACCGTCAAAAGGTTGACTTGGAAAAGCTAAAGGATGAACTGGAGAAAACCCAGAAGGCGCTTTCCCTGGCAACAGAATCCAGCAAGGTGGCTGCTAACCGCCAGAAAAAAGAGCTGGAACAAATCAACCGAAAGTTGAATCAGCTCAGGCGCAGTAAGGATAGCGAGCTGGCATTGAAAGATGCCGAAATTGATGAAATCCAGAAAATCGCAGACGAAATTATTGCCGCGGAGGATTCCACAAAGCAGCAACTCCAGAATGCCAGCTGGCAGATTGAGAACTTGAATGCCCAGGTGCAGGGGCTTCGACAGCAAAAGTCTACAAGCGGTATAATCGCCCTTCCCTCGGAGCAGGAAAAATTCCCTGGAGAATTCGAGGTGGCCATCATGAGCGCCATTCATTTTGCGTTTGACAACGCCCCCATCAAGGCGAATTCCTACAGCCAGCGTAGCCGCGACATCTGGAAATCATTCATCCAGACAAACTCTGACGCCGAAACCGCCTATAGGAATTACAAAGCGAATGTTTCCACACTTCTCGCAACCATCAAGAAAAACAACTTCTGGAAAAATCATTCCCAGCTTGCTCCGCTAGGAATGACTTGTACCTTGCATACCAACAACCATGGCAAAATCAGGTTTTCCGATGGGGATGGACGTTACTCCAGCGTTGTGGCAAGTACCCCTAGCGAAACTGCTTCGGGGCCTGCCAACTTCGCGGACGAACTGAAGAACGCATTTTTCTATTACTAGACTTCAATCGTCACGCGGCTGATCTTGCGTTCGTCCTTTTTCACGCGAACGATCTTGTCGATCTTCTTTTCAAGTTCGTTCACATGGCTGATGATGCCCACCAGGCGGTGATCACCTGCAAGATTCTGCAACACGTTGATTGCAGACTTCAAGGCTTCTTCGTCCAGGGAGCCGAAACCTTCGTCCACGAACATGGTATCCAGCTGGACGCCACCTGCAGAACTCTGCACTTCATCGGCAAGGCCTAAGGCAAGGGAGAGCGAAGCAAGGAAGCTTTCGCCACCGCTCAGGGTCTTAACCTCGCGCTGCTTACCGCTGGCGTGGTCAATGACGTTCAAGTCAAGGCCTGTCTGGGCCCTGTTATTGGACGCTTCCATACGGCGGACAAGTTCATACTGGCCGTTAGACAGCAGATGGAAACGCTTGTTGGCGTGACGGATAATGCGATCGAAATAAGACGTCTGCACGTAGGTTTCCAGCATGAGCTTTTCGCGTCCGCTCAGGCCGCCGTTTGCCGTATCCGCAAGGTTGTTGAGCCACTGCAATTTCTTGCTGTCAGTACCCAGCTGGGCGGCGATTGCCTGAATGGAAAAGAGGGTATCCTTGTTCCTCTTGACACGACCCGATGCAAGATTCCATACATCAGTCTTCTGGGTCTGAGTCGCCTTGAGAGTTGCGTTGGCAACCTTCAGAGTTTCCAGGTCATATTCAGGAACACCTTCCAGAGACTTGCCCAAAGCATCGATCTGGCCCTTCAAAGTCTTGACATCGCCTTCGCAGGTATTATATGCGGAGGTGGCATCCTTCAGCGCCTTGTTGGAAGCATCCAGAGTGGCCTGCAACTTCTTGATCTCGGCAGAAGCTGCATCCTTGCTTTCGAAGGCAAGATCCTTCAACTTTTCCTTGATGGACTTGTCCAGAGCTTCGATTTCCTTGGCCACAGCAATATTACTGCGGTTCAATTCCTCGTTGGCAGTGCGCAAATCTTCCAGGCTCTTTTCCTGGGCGGGAATTCCGGTTTCCTTATTTTCCAATTCCAGCTTGCGATTGGCCTTCTGGATTTCGGCCTTCAGTTCTTCATTCAAGGCTGCCAGGGCATCACGATTTTTCTGGAATTCCTCGTTCCCGCGGGCCTTGGCATCTTCAATGGCGCATTCCCCAAAGAGCTTGTCCAGTTCTTCCTGAAGAGTTTCCTTCAGGCTAACGCAAATACCCTTCTGCTGGACAGCAATGCCGTTCTTGTCATTGCGGGACTTTTCCGCAACAGACACCTGATTCTTCAGGGTTTCCAGTTCCGCCTGAGTGGGGGCTTCTTCGGACTTGCAAGCCTTATGGGGATGGTGAGTGGAGCCGCAGACAGGACATTCACAGCCATCGTTCAATGCATCCGCAAGGATACCCGCCTGTTCATTCAGGAAGGCACGATTCTTACGTTCGTATTCTTCGTGAAGGGTGGAATAATCCCTTTCCGCATCCAAGTATTCCTTCTGGGCGGCCTCCAGCTTAAGCACTTCGTCATTGTACTTTTTCTGCTGTTTGCCCACGTTCTGGATATCGGTCTGACGGTTGTTCAGTTCCTTGATTTCACCTTCCAGCCTGGCCTTGTTTTCGCCGGCGTTGGAAAGAGATTCCAGTTCCTTCTTCAAGCCCTGAAGTTCAGCACTTTTCTTTTCAAAAGTTGCTGTGCCCGCTTCCAACTTGCTCTTGCCATTCTGCAGAGCAGTTGTCTTATTCTTCAAGTCCACACGGGACTGTTCCAATCCATCGTACTGCGGCAGGGAATTATTGATGGTGGTAATCTGTTCCTGCAGCTTATCACGTTCAGGCTGTTTCTGTTCCTGAGCAATCTTGGCTTCAGACTTTTCCTTCAGTTCCGCTTCCTTGAGGGGAAGCTGATCCTGAGCCTTTTTCAAACTTTCGCGGTTCTTTACCGCTTCACTAGCCTTACCCAGTTCCTGATCCTGTTTAGAAATCTGAACCTTGAGTCCATCCAGCTCATCGTGCAGTTTTCCAACCACGCTTTCGTCTTCAGTAACCAAAACCTGCAGCAAGTTACAGACTTCATTCCAGTCAGAAGTCTTGCACTCACCTGCAAGGACTTTCTGTGCGGCCACATCCGCAGCATGAGCAGAATCTTCTGCACACTGAATGTTCCCTACGTAAGTGCAAGCAGTACGCAGCTGATTTTCGCATGCTTTGCCAAACTTGGAAGCTTCCTCGCTCAACTTTTTCTGGAGCTTTTCAAAATTACCCGTCTTGAAAATCTTGCGGAAGGTTTCCCTACGGTCCTTCGTTTCTTCAAGAAGAATCTTCATGAAATCGCCCTGGGCAATCATGGCAATCTGGGAGAACTGATCCCGATCCAAGCCACCCATGACTTCTTCCACCGCCTTGGAAACTTCCCCTTCCTTAGACACGCTGCGGCTAGTTTCGGAAACCTTGCCGTTCCCATCCGGATAGTAGAATGTGACGGAAGCCTTTTCTTCGGTCATGCCACCACCACGCTTTGCAGGACGATCGTACGCCGGATTACGGCAAATACAATATTCCTTGCCATCGTAGGTGAACGTCAGTTCCACCTTGGTAGGCGTTTCAGGTGCCGCATGGGTGCAACGGAAAAGCTTAGCATCATCGCGGTTATCACCGCTGGCCTTTCCAAACAGCGCATAAGTCACTGCGTCAAAAATGGTGGTCTTACCAGCACCAGTATCACCGCTGATCAAATAGAGACCATGGGTACCCAGCTTTTCAAAATCAATGACCGTGCGTTCGGCATAAGGGCCAAAACCCGTAACTACAAGCTTCAACGGACGCATTAGTGTTCACCCTCCCAAATGGAATCAATCAGGTCCTTCACGAATTCACTTTCTTCCTGGTTCAATTCGCGATTGTTCATCTCCTTAAAGAAATCACCGAAAATTTCTGCCGGACGTTTCTTGTCCACGTTTTCGAAATCCAGGTTGGCCATACTTTGGGTGCGGGAATTATTGTAATTCAACGCCATCAGTTTCGGATAGTATCCGCGAAGTTTTGCGGCCGCATCCGTCACGTCATTTTCGTCGGTGAGCACCACATACACATAGTCATCCAGGCTCTTGCCTTCACGTTCCTGGGCACTGCGGAATTCTGCAGAGACAAGTTCCGCAAAAGGACCCTCAATCTTGCGGACATCGCGCATGGGCTTCAGGGGAATTTCACGAATCTTGAGATCCGCATTTCCATCAGTTCCAACTGCACCCAGTTCCACTACGGTCAGGGACTTTTCGTGAGAAGCCTCGGACAAAGAATACTTCAGGGGTGTTCCGCTATAACGTACGCGACCCACGCCCGCTTCGTTCTTCGCCACATTCTGGGGGCGATGAATATGGCCCAATGCCACATAGTCAAAGCCATCGAAAGCATAGGCTTCCACATTATCCAGGCCACCTACGAATTCTTCGGAACCGTTTTCGTCCACCTGGGCACCCGTTACAAACTGATGGGCCAGAAGCACATTGCGGCGACCCGGAACGCGATTCATCTTGCTTACAGCCATCTGAATGGCGCTGGTGTAATCCGTAATCTTTTCACGTTCGGCATCAGCCACTTCCCCGTTACCGAGGCACGCACGAATGTTCGCGGGACGCACAAAGGGAAGCATCCACACGTCCACTTCGCCTGCATCATCCTTCAGGGTGACAGGAGTAAAACTACCATTATATACAGGGGACATGTACACCCCCTGATCCTGCATAAGGCGACCGCCAAATGCAATACGTTCTGCGGAATCATGGTTGCCGCTCAGGACAAAAACCTTGGTTCCCGTCTTGGAAAGCTTTACCAGGAAATCGTCCAAGGCTTCCACCGCATCGGCGCTGGGCACGGACTTATCGTAAACATCGCCAGCAATGAGAACCGCATCCGGCTTTTCCTCATTGACAGCTTTGATCATCTGGTCCAGAATGTACTTCTGGTCCTCCAGCATGGAATGCTCGCAAACGCGCTTTCCAATGTGCAAATCTGCAGTATGAATAAATTTCATGTATATCTCCAGGCTGGTGTTTTTTCAGCCTACAAATATAGTATCGTAACCTTGACACCCAAGTGTCAAAACTTTTGGCAAATTATTTCAAAATTTTTCCGATGGGGAATTTGCGGATTTCGTCCAGGGAGTTTACCGCAGCCCCACGGAACTTTTCTTCCAGCTTGTCCCGCAGCTGTTCCAGCAAGCGATAGCGGCGCTTAAAATGCAGCGGGTCCGACCACTGGTGATTTCCCTTCAAGCTGATTTTCCCATCATATAATAACTTCAGGGCCAGAAGTTCCGTCAGGTCATGACCCCGCAAAAAGGAGAAGGTGGCCCCACGATTTTTAGAAAGCTGCTCGCGGATACCTGCCGCAATCCCAATCAAGGCGGGCACATGTTCGCCATACTCATCCAGGACGAATTCGTTCACGAGGGACTCGTCCACAGCGTCACCGGCGGGGCAGAAGAGGGTCTTGCCATTCACCAGCTTGAAGACATCCATAAAGCAGACGCAGAATTTTGCGCCCGGCGTAATTCCCGCCGCGGAACCATCCTGCGCAACACCCGATTTTCCATCAGCGGCCACATCCTGCGATTCATCCTGAAGATCGTCAGGATCACTAGCCTTTTCCTTCCGGCGGTGGCACAGTATAGAAGTTCCCTCGGGCAGTCCATTCACTTCCCGTACCAAGATATTGGCCACCCGGTAGGAGCCCATCAGCAGGCCAATTTTCAAAATCTTATTGCGGATGGAACTGATGACTTTCTCATCGTCATAATATTCCCTCATGACGATTCGATAGGCGTCCGTCAAAAACAGGCAGGATTCCAGATCGTTAAAGCCCCGATGCCCATTCAAGTCGTAAAGCTGATAGAAGAAGCAATCATCTTCCACGATGGCGCTACCCCGATCCATCAGGGTATCCACCACATTCTCGAAGTCCATATCCGCACAGAAGAAGGACGTGCCCTCATTCGTAGGCAGTTTCCTGTGCTGATCGTACTTGGACAGAACACCCTTTTTCTTGTTGGCGATTTCCACAGCCCACTTGCTGCCATCCTTCAGGTAGCTCTTGAAGAACTTGATATCGTCGGAACCTTCTACAAACAGGGTGCGGCGAACAACCGGATTTGAACGATAGTCGTTACCATCGTTACGCATCCTCGCGTTATTCACGCCATAGTACGGGCTATTTTCCTCGTACTCCTGTAGAGATTCCCATTCTGCCACTTACGACTTCTTTACCATCTTTGCAAGTTCCACAGTCTTGTCCCAGTGATCCCCGATAAAGGCGGGAGAGTGGGTTGCAATAAGGAACTGCCTTTTTGCATTGCGCCCTTCACGAAGTTCGTTCTGGATTTTAAAGAGCACCTCGGAGAAATCCTCCTGCCATCTGGGGTGGAAGGAAATTTCCGGTTCGTCCATCATGACCAACGCTTCACCATCTTCCGTACTAAACAGCAGGCGGCCCAGAAGCACAATCAGGTGCTGTTCACCAGAAGACAAGGCGTCCAGAGGAATCACCGTGTGAGTCACGGAGCTGCGGACTTCCAGCATCCCTTCCCAGGAATGTCTGGACAAGTCAATCTTCACTTCCTTCAAGTCCAGCAAGCTGCGAAGAGCCGCACTGAAAATCTTCAACTTGCGTACCAGCGGCGTGAACACAGTCATCTTTGCCTTCACATCATCCAGATAATTGTCGAACACAATCAAGGCAGAATTATCGTTTGTCTCGATCATCTTGTTCATACGGTTACCCGGCGTAATACCAAATTCGATACAGCCCGTTTCCAGTCGACGGATAGAATTGATCTTGGTGGTGATACGGCTACGCAATTCCTCGGTGGTAGGCTTCTCCTGGCTATCCAGGGACTGAACCACACGAGTCACGAAGTCCGATTCCAGTTCGCGGGCAGTACGCAGCTGTTCATTGACACAGCGGATTTTCGCCGTACGCATGTCGGAACTGATACTGAAAATCTTCAGCATATGGGCACTCTGGTTTGTGCCCTGGGGACCATCCGCAGGGCGATTCCTGAAGCGAGCCATGCCCCCGTAGTTACGTTCACTCTGCTCGTTGTACAGGCGGTTGGTACTGATGTAGTTCACCGCAAAATTCAGCTTCCTTACCACCACGCCCACCCAGGGGAACATCTTGCGGAACATGATGCTGTACCTACGGAAGACCTTGGCCAAATCCAGGACTTCACTATCCGTCTTGTCCATCCAAAGCCTGCACATTCCGTTTGCACCGGTGGACTGGTAGATCGGTTCCAGGGAAGGAATGGTTCCCACCACTTCGTTAATGACCTTCTGAATATCATCATCCGTAAAAGTCGCCGTAAAGTCATCTACGGAGTAGGAACACTGATAATGCTGTTCATTATCCATATCCGTAGCGGTCCCCACCAGCTCCGGAGAGAGGACACTTTCCAGCACAGTCTTTTCAATCAGGACCTTGGTTTCCTTCGGCCTCAAATCCGGTTCAGCCGGGACCTCCGATTCCATTTCGTAACCTTGGCGAACTTCATCCTCCATGGTCCCCTTGAAGTTCATCTCGATACGCTTGAAAACCAAATCTGCAAAGAAGCAGAAATTGCCTACGGCAGCAGCGCGGATAATCTTCAGGATGGTGGATTTTCCAAATCCGTTGGGAGCAGTCAAAATGGTAAAGCCGTCGTTCTTCTCGAAATTGATTTCGTAGTCGAAAGTGCCAAACAGCCCGTCAATCTTAATGGAAGCAAGTCTTTTCATGGTAACAAATCTAACTTTAAATAAAACAAAATTGACAAATTATTCTATTTATGAACCCATAGGTTTTTAACCGCCAGTATTTATATATTCCGAGGGCAAAATGAATCTTGATGCATCTGTAATACCCAGCTACTATAGCCGCCTTGTCATGGCCAAGAACCAGGGACACTTCAAGATTGCTAAGGCCCTTCTGGAACTGATCGCAGGCTCCTCCGTAGAAGACGCAAGCTCCGCCGAAGGCCGCAAGGCTCTGGAAAAGATCAACCAGGCCAAGGGTCACGCCGCCACTATCGACGCAGGCGTTGAATCCGCTGCAGAAGTCCCCGCAGGTGAAGCCGCCGACTGGCAGAGCTACGTTCTGGAAAACCCGCCCTATAGCCGCAAGCTTGCTCTGGCCCTGGCCACCTACTTCGTTAAGGCAAGCCTTCTGGACACCGCCTACGAAATGTACCTCTCCGCCAGCGAACTGGACGAAGACGGCAGCACCACAGAAGAACTCTCCGCAATTGCAGCCGCAGAATCCGGCAACATGGCCAACGAATTTGGAACAAAGTGCGAAGCCGCCGGTGATTACGCCAAGGCTGCCAACTGGTTCAAGAAGGCAAAGGACGCAGGCCACGCCGAAGCCGATGCAGCCCTGGCCCGCATGCAGTCCTTCCACGGCGTCACCCGCTATCTGGCCCCCTGGCTGGAAATCGCCAAGAAGACCGGCCGTAAGGAACTGGCAGAAGCAATTACCGCCATGGCAGCCAACGCAAAGGCAGGCAGCCTGGATGCCGTCACCATCGGCGAATCCGTGGTGCCCCCCTGCTACGAAGAAGTGGACTTCTGGGAAGCAGAACTGGATGCCTACCACAAGTTCTCTGGTGACGATAGCATTGCCTACGGTACCGCCATTATCGCCATCGGCAAGATTCTGGAACGTGCCAAGATGTACAACCTGGCCCTTCGATGGTTCAAGAAGGCCGTGGAATTCAACAAGGCCGCCAACGACGATGCTCGTCGCATGCTCCCCCTCAAGAGCAAGTCCGCCCCCATGCGCGAAGCCGAAGACATCTACGACACCGCCAGCCCCATTCCCGCCCTCTGGAAGATCTAAGGTCGCCGAGCACAGCCGAGGCGTAAAGCATCATCCTGAGCAATTTATTACGTCATCCTGAGCGTAGTCGAAGGATCTCAATCCGTCAGTCCTCTGGCGGATTTTTTCATTTCCATTTGACACTTTCCATTTGCTAAACGATAAATGTATAGTAAGGCAAATGAATGCCACAAGGAGAAAATGCAATATGGAACAGAAAATCCAAGATGAAAATCCCCTGATGCGTAATCCGGAATACCGACGCCTGTATAATGAAAAGAACAAGCTGGTAAAGCAGATGAACTCCATCCAGCTTCGTATGGACAAGTACGCCTACGCTCTCAGCGATAAGGATATGCAGCAACTCCAGCAGCGCCTAGATGTCATCGCCAACCGTCTGGCAGATCTAAATGACCAGATGGCCGATATCGAAGAAGCAGGCTCTAAGCCCGCAAGCACCCACTGGGTAGGCCATGCCTCCCAGGAACTGAAGCAGGCCAGCCGCCAAGCCGCCCGCTAATACAACTGCCAGTGCACCCCCTGCATAACGCAAAAAGCGACAGCACCAAGCTGCCGCTTTTTCGTTCACAGCGTCGAACGCAACGATCGCCCCGAAATTCCCTGACACCCACCCGATACCTCCCGACGGTTTTCCGTCCAGTGCCAAGCAGGACGAGGCGCAAGGCCAGAAATTCTTTGACATCAGCCCGATGCCTCCCGACGGTTTTCCGTCCAGTGCCGAGCAGGGCAAGGCGTGCGCCAAACATTCTCCAGACGCAAGCCCGATACGTTTCCGTCGGATGGCCGAGGGATGCGAGGCGCGGGTGCCGCAGCCGTACACCCGTACGGCAAGGGACGCACCCGCAACGAAGCAGGCCGACGTGCCAGCCGGCGGAAAACAAAAAGAGCCCCCTAGGCTTTAGGCCAAGGGGGCTCGTGAATCCAGCGGCGACCTACTCTCCCGGACCCGTAGGCCAGGTACCATCGGCGATGCAGGGCTTAACTGCCGTGTTCGGAATGGGAACGGGTG